>JANOQU010000658.1:0-2574 GCA_031422355.1 Actinomycetes bacterium | reverse complement strand
CGTTCGGGTCAGGCTCCCGGCGAGGGGACCGCCGGGAAGTTCGGCTGCGTGCTCTCGATGAATCCCGGATAATCGTACACGGTCAGCGGTCGGCTCTGCAGTTCACCGTCGCCGGCTGGCCATTGCAGGCTCTGTCCATCGACCCGTAAATCGATACTCCGGACGCCTTCCACTTCGCTCGAGGTGAAGACGATCTGGGCGACGGCATCGACGAGCGAACTGCGCGAGAGGCCGAGCAGTTCGTCGGTCACGCTGACGACAACGACGCCGTCGGTGCGTACGACGGCTGACATCAGTTGCAGCCCATCCGGGATCGCAGTCCGGAGACGGTCACTGGTATCGGTCACGGTCAGCGCGTCGAACAACGATTGCAGCCGCAGCGTGGCCGAATCGCCCACGTCTCGCGTCGACGCGCGCAGCTTGCGGGGTTCGTTGGCGGTCTCGGGTGCGAGCAGATAGATGCGGTCGCTGCCGCTCGTGGTCCCCGCGGCTTGGGCTGCTTCAGCGACGAGTTGAAGTTGGTCGGCCTCGCCGATGTCGCGAGGCGAGGAATCGTTGCTGATCCCGCACGACGTCAGTCCAACCAGCGCCAGACCGACCACGGCTCGCGCTCCCCAATATCGATTTCCGCAATGGCGAGGCTTGGCGCGGACTCGACTGTTCACGTGCCGACCTCCTCGGCGGGAAGTTCGATGACGAAGCGAGCGCCAGGTTCTCCGTCGCGGCGGTCCTCGACGTGCACACTGCCACCGTGCAGACGGACATGCTCGTCGACGAGGGCCAGCCCGAGCCCGGCACCGTCGCTGGAACTTCGCCGTCCGGCGACAGCCCCCCGGGCGAAACGTTCGAACACGATGTTGCGTTCTTCGATCGGAACCCCGGCTCCGTGGTCCTCGACAGCGATCCAGACATGACCGAGCGGTTCACCGTCGTTGTCCGCCTCGGTCACGATGACTTCCGGTTCGCCTCCACCGTGGAGCCGAGCGTTGTCGATCAAGTTGGCGATCACGCGAGCCAAGCGTCGCCGGTCGACATGCATGATCAGTCCCTCCGCCCGGTCAGAAACGCTGACGGGAGTACCTGGCAGGCTGCTGACGCCGATTGCCTGGCGGACGAATTCGGCGACGAGCAGATCTTCGAGGTGCAGACGGATCGCGCCAGCGTCGAAGCGAGAGATTTCGAGCAGGTCTTCGACGAGGCCCTGGAATCGGGAAACATCAGCGACCAACAGGTCCAGCGCCGACTGTGCCCGCTCGGGCATCTCATCGCGGCGCGAGTTCATGACTTCGACGGACGCCGCAAGAGTCATCAGCGGTGATCGAAGTTCGTGGCTGACGTCGCTGGCAAACCGAGCGTCGCGTTCCACTCGCTGCTGTAACGCAGATGCCATGTCGTTGAATGAGTTCGCCAGCAGACGCAGATCATGATCATCGGTGGTTTCGAGGCGAGTATCGAGCCGTCCACCAGCGATTGCCTTCGCGGCCTGAGCAGCGTCACCAAGAGGTCTCACGGCACGGCGCGACGCGACCGACCCGAGGACAGCCCCGAACAGGGTTGTGATGAACCCGGCGAACATCAGTGACAGCCCGACACTGCTCAGCGTGTCCTTCACTTCGCTGAGACTGAAGAACTCGAAATATGACGCGCCGGCGGCTGGCAGCGGGATGCCGACCACGAGGACCTTCTCACCGTCGACCTGGATGACCATCCGCGACGGGACTCCTTCATCGACAACCCGCGCCTTGAGTGCTTCGGGGATCACGTCCGGTCCGAATTGATTCGAGCCGGCCGACCAGGCATCGCGGTAGTTGAGCAGAGGACGTTGGATACCGAGTTCCGCGAGCGCGTCGAGAACTGGCTCGGCCGACGCAGGCTGGGCGCGGAGTTGACGGAGCGCTTCACTGGCGTCGCGATAGGCCTGCTCGACGGCAGAACGGTCGCGCTGTTTGAGCAGGTTGCTCTTTGTGAAGGTGTAGGTGATGGTGGCGAGAAAGACCGACAGAGCGAGAAACCCGAAACTGAAGGTCAGCAGAATTCGAGTTCGCAGACCAACTCGCTTCGGGCGGAATCGAATGACCTGATGGAGCGCATGCGACCAAAATCCGGGTCGGTCCGGGCTCGCCGCAGCCTGGGTCACGACTGAAGGCGGTAGCCGAGACCTCGGACGGTGACGACATGGCGCGGGTTGGCAGCGTCGGCTTCCACCTTCGTACGCAGCCGTCGAATGTGGACATCCACCAAGCGTCCGTCGCCGAAATAGTCGTAGCCCCACACCTTGTCGAGGAGCGACTCCCTGCTGAAAACGCGACCGGGGTTCTGACCGAGTTCGACGAGCAACCGGAACTCGGTCTTGGTCAGGTGCAATTCGACACCGGCGCGAAGCACCTTTCCTTCGTCGGGGATGATCTCGAGATCGCCGAAGATCAGCTTTGCGTGGCCGGGGCTCATTGGCCTGATCCGCCGCAGGAGCGCCCGAATTCGAGCGGACAACTCCTTCGGAGCGAATGGCTTGGTGAGATAGTCGTCAGCGCCAGCTTCGAGACCGGCGACGATGTCGTGGGTGTCGGCGCGAGC
>JANOQU010000657.1:0-7594 GCA_031422355.1 Actinomycetes bacterium | reverse complement strand
CCATCAGGTCCATCTCGCCGGGCGTGACCAGGCGACACACGATCGGCGTCATGGTGATTCCAGCTGCCGAAAAGCGAACGTGGTTTTCTTCGAGCAGTTGGCTGACAGGGTCGTAGCGAGCCACATCGAGCACGACCTCTTCGAGACCAACGTGCTCGGCGCGCACGTAGTCCGGTCGCTGTGGGGTGATCCATGCGCTCGGCACGGCGGTCTCGACGACGAAACACCCGCCATCGCCGAGGTGTCGGGCCGCGTTCTCGAAGCAGCGAATCTGATCATCCGCGGTCAACAGGTTGAAGATCGTGTTGAACACCAGATAGACGACGCCGTACAGACGACCGGTTGCGATCATTGTCATGTCGCCGATCGTGACGTTCAAGGCCTCCCCGCCGGTCTTGGTGCGAAGACGTTCGACCATTGCAGGTGACAACTCGATCCCGTCGACCACGACTCCGAGCGAACTCAGCGGCAGAGCGACGCGGCCGGTCCCGATCGCAAACTCGAGGGCAGGATTGCCGTTCGCCTGTTCGGCGAGAAACGCTGCCGCCTCACTCTCGTCGCCGCGGGCGTGATCGTCGTAGCGTGCTGCAACGTCGGGACCGAAACTCATCGCTGGATCGAAGCCATTCATCGACACACTCTGTCAGGATCAAACGCCGAAATGCCGAGTGAAATCGACGGCAGTTCTGCTTGACAATTGCACCCGGCGGCGCGTCAATGACATTCCGTCAAGGACGAGGAGGCAGTTATGCCACGGGCAGAGCATATGAGTTTCGACCAGCCGGACGAGGTGCGAGACATGCCTCTCGGCCGAGCCGAAGTCATCAAGATCGGAGGCGGGCAGGTCATGCGAATGACGTTGCAGCCGGGTTGGAAGTGGAGCGAGCACGTCAAAGCGATTGCCGGCACGGAATTGTGTGAAGCGCCGCACTTTCAGTACAGCATCTCGGGACGGATCGGTGTGCGTATGGCCGACGGTGTCGAGTTCGAGGTCGGTCCTGGAGAAGTCAGTTGGCTGGAGTCTGGACACGACGCTTGGGTGATCGGAGACGAGCCGGTCGTCGCCGTCGACTGGGGTGGCGCTCACGTCTGGGCCGTTCACGCCTAGAGAGTTCGTCGCGCCGTAGCCTGAGGTTCGTGACGAACAAAGCTGCTTGGGACCGCGAGACCCTGCCTCAGGGCGACGAGAAAGCTGTCGCTGTGCGGCAGATGTTCGACACCATTGCTCCCCGGTATGACATGGTCAACCGGATCATGACGTTCCGGCTCGATGTGCGCTGGCGCCGCAAGACGGTTCGGCTCCTCGGCCTTCCGGCCGGTGCGACCGTGCTCGATCTGGCAAGTGGCACCGGAGACCTCTGCATCGATCTCAGCCGGGCAGGCTACGAACCAACCTCGGTGGATTTCAGCTACGGCATGCTTGCGGCCGACCGAAGCGGTTCGCCCCGTGTTCAGGCCGACATTCTGACGATGCCATTTCCGGATGCGTCGGTCGACGGGGTCACGTGTGGATTTGCGCTGCGCAACCTCGTCGACCTGCCGTCCTTCTTCGACGAACTCGGCCGTGTTGTGCGACCCGGTGGACGGATCGCCCTGCTCGATGTGGGAATTCCCAAAAACAGATTGGTGAAGTGGGGTCATGGCTTCTACTTCGGCAAGGTCGTGCCCAAGATCGGCGGATTGATCAGTAATGCCCCGGCCTATCGATATCTGCCAAAGAGTGTCGCCTATCTGCCCGACGCGACCGTGATGGTGACAGCCCTGAAAGCCGCCGGATTCACCGATGCTGACCATCGACTGCTCAGCGGCGGTATCACCCAACTGCTGCTCGGCACCCGTTCCTAGTCACCTGATGCGCGCCGTCACGACGTGGTACGAGGGCGACGTCGACCTCAACGACTTCGCTGGCGGTGACGGCTATCTGTTCGTCCGCGATGGCGTGGGCCTGGCCGGTCGTGGCGTTGCGGCACGCGTCGAAGCCGACGACGCCGTTGAATTCCTGGCGGCGATGGACTGCGAGGATCATGTCAGCACGGCTGGATCCGGGCCGATTGCGATCGGCACTCTGCCATTTCGGCCGGGCGCTTCGGCCAAGCTGGTCGTTCCACAGGTCACGATCGGGAAGCGGGCCGACGGTCGCAGCTGGATCACCATCATCGACGGCGCCGATATCCCGGTCGTCCACCCGGTCCCGAGAGCGAGCGCCGCAGAATTCTCTGTGCGGCCCGGCGTGGACATCGACGTCTATCTCGCAGCAGTCGCAGCAGCGCGCGATGCAGTGCGCGCTGGCCAGATCGACAAGGCCGTCATCGCCCGCGATCTGGTCGTGACCAGTAACGAGCCGATCGACATTCACGCCGTCATGCGACGGCTACGGGCCAGTTTCGGCAGCAGTTACCGCTATTCGGTCGATGGGTTTGTCGGCGCCTCGCCGGAACTGCTCGTCGCGCTCGATGGAGCCGCGGTCTCATCGCATCCCCTTGCGGGCACCACCCCCCGCACCGGCGATCCAACGACCGATGCCCGGCTCGCCGCCGAGCTGCTCGCAAGCCCCAAGAACCAGATCGAGCATCGCATCGTCGTCGAGGTCGTTCACGACACGCTGTTGCCATGGGCCAGCTACCTCGACTGGGAGCCCGAACCTTCGATCGTGGCGGTCGCCAACGTGCAGCACCTCGGCACCCGGCTACACGGCCAACTCTCTCAGCCGCCCCCCGACGTCGTGACCTTGGCCCGGGCTCTTTCGCCGACCCCCGCACTCGGGGGACACCCCCAAGCGAAGGCGATCGAGTTGATCGAGCGGGTCGAAGGTTTTCGGCGGGGCCACTACGGCGGCACCGTTGGGTGGGTGGACTCCGCCGGCAACGGCACGTGGGCCGTCGCAATCCGCTGCGCCGAGTTCGCACCCGACCGACGCTCAGCGCGACTGTTTGCCGGCGGCGGCATCGTCGCCGAGAGCGATCCGCATCACGAGTTGGCCGAAACTCAGGCCAAGTTCCAGGCAATGCTCTCGGCGATCATCCGTCCTTGAGCTTTGCCACCGCGTCGGCAACGACGCGCTGGATGAACTCATGGGCCGTAACGTTGCCTGTGCGTTCGGAACGGATCATGGTGACTGCGGGTCCGCCGCGTACCATCGCCTGCTGCAATTCGGCCTCGGATTCCACGAGCAGGCAATCCAAGCCGTGCGCCTTCGACAAGGCCAATAGGTCCACACCGTGGGGAGTTCCGAACAACTGCTCGAAGCGCTCGGACGGCAGGGTCGATGCGGGTGGGAGGAAGCTGAAGATCCCCCCGCCATCGTTGTCGACAACGACGATTAGCAGATCCACGCCACGACGCCCAAGACCGATCAGAGCCGAGCTGTCGTGGAGGAATGCAACGTCTCCGATCAGCACAGTGGTCGGGGCGCTGGTTGCCAGGGCGACGCCGATTGCCGTCGCGATCACGCCGTCAATGCCGTTCGCGCCACGGTTGCAGTTCACAGTGACGCCATCTGGGACTTGGCTGTACCACTCGACATCCCGGATCGGCATCGACGACGACACCACGAGTTGGGCGCCAACTCCAAGACCTGCGACCACGGTCCGCGCAATGAGTGGCTCACTGATCGACCCATTCGCCCGCGCCGCAAGTTCGGCCATCGATGAAGCGATCGCACCCTGGGCGGCCTGCTCCGCGGCCAGCCAGTCCCCAAGCCAATCACACGGCCAGGTTGCCTCGCCAGGTTTGACGCAAGCCGCGAGCGACCGGCATGTCGCTGTTGGATCCGCGACCAGGCGTCGGGTCAGCACGCCGTCGGGGTCGGTCCATGTCGGCACGGCGGCCACATGGACCTGTTGAACTCCTGGCTCTGCAAGCCATTGATTCAGCACCTTCGATGCCGGAGGAGCACCAAGACGGAGCACGATCTCTGGCCGATGTGACGTCGCAAAGCTGGACGACCGCAGAATCGAATCAGCAGCAGCAATCGAGACATCGGCTCGATGGCGCAGGCCCGAGCGCGCATCCGCGAGCACCGGCCATCCAGCGGCGAGCGCAAGCGCGCCGACGGCATCCGCTGATCCACAGCCCCGTCCGGCGACAATCACTCCACGGCGACCCGCCATCAACCCGGCGATCTCATCGATGACGGTGTCTGCCAACACGGGACTCGATGGTGCGTCCACCGCCGTAAACCCAACACGGCACGGCAGCGCATCGGCTTGACCGAGCAGTGGCTCACGGAAGGGCAGATTGAGATGGACAGGCCCAGGCATGAGGCCCGTCGCTGCTGCAAACGCATGGGCTGCCAGTGACCGCCAAGATCCCGACGCCGATTGGTCGGCAACTCCCGGGTCATGGAACCAACGGACTGCAGAACCGTAGAGCTTGATCTGATCGATCGTCTGAGGAGCACCAACATCTCGAAGTTCAGGCGGCCGATCGGCGGTACAGACAAGGATCGGCACGTTGGAGAGGTTTGCCTCGATGACCGCTGCGTGGAAGTGGGCGGCTGCCGTGCCACTCGTGCAGAGCAGAATCGCCGGTGTTCCCTGCAGTCCGATCCCAAGCGCTGCGAACGCGGCTGCTCGTTCGTCGTGGAACACGTGCACGTGGAGATCACTGCGGTTGGCGAGTGCCAGCGCCATCGTCGTCGAGCGAGAACCTGGGGCGATGACGGCATGACGGACGCCATGGGACACCCATTCGTCGACAAGCGTCGCACAGAAGGTCGCGGCGACGTCAGAGGGGTTATGCACGGCTCTATCGTGGCAGGTATGCGCGTGGAGATCTGGTCTGACGTGGTGTGCCCGTGGTGCTATATCGGCAAGCGTCGCTTTGAGACAGCGCTCGCGAACGTTGCCGCGACCCGCGACGTCAGCTCGGTCGATGTCGTATACCGCCCGTACCAATTGGACCCAACCGCCTCGCCTGGTTCGGCCCAACCCGTTGTGGAGGCGTACGCCAAGAAGTTCGGTGGACCCGAGCGGGCGCGGGAAATCATCGCCAACGTGACGTCGGTCGCTGCAGAGTCCGGAATCACCTTCAACATGGATGTTGCTCTGCGTGCCAACACTTTGTTGGCCCACCGACTGCTCTGGTTCGCCGAGCAGAAGGGCACCCACCACGAACAGCACCAGCTGAAAGAGCGTCTCCTTCAGGCGTACTTCACCGACGGCCAGAACATCGGCGACCCGGACGTTCTCATCGCGTGCGCCGTCGCCGTTGGCTTCGACGCCGACGACGTGGCACGATTCCTCGAGTCCGATGCCGGAACCGGCGAGGTCATGGAATTTCTCGCCAATGCCGCCTCGAACGGCATCACAGCTGTGCCGACCTACGTCATCAACGGCCAGTGGGCTGTGCCGGGAGCGCAGGACGTCGCCGTCTTCGAGCGAGTCCTGAACCGACTGCTCGACAACGAGTCGGCCGACCTCAATGGTTGAGGTGATCTGGACGCCGATCGAAGGTCCGCTTGCTTCGATGCGGTGCGGGGCGGGCCCGCGGCTTGTGTTCGCCCACGGCTTCACCCAGACGGGTCGCTCATGGCTGCCGGTAGCGGAGCAATTCATCGGCGACCACGAGGTCGTCCTCGTCGACATGCCCGGTCACGGTCGGTCCAGTCACGTCCGGGCCGACCTGCGCCTTGGCGCGGACCTCCTTGCCACCGTTGGCGGACGAGCGACCTACATCGGATACTCGATGGGGGCGAGATTCATTCTTCACCTCGCGCTTGCGTATCCGCACCTCGTGCGTTCGATGGCGCTGCTCGGTGGCACCGGCGGGATCAGCAATGACGATGAACGCAACGACCGGCGCTCGGCCGACGAATCTCTCGCCGAGGAGATCGAGACCGGCGGTGTCGAAGCCTTCATTCAGCGCTGGCTATCGTTGCCCCTGTTTGCGACCCTGCCGGATTACGCCAGGAGCATCGACGACCGTTTGACAAGTACCGCAGCCGGCCTGGCGAGCAGCCTGCGCCTTGCGGGCACGGGCTCGCAGTTACCGCTGTGGGAACGAATCGAACACATCACTGCGCCGACGCTCGCAATGGCAGGAGATCTCGATCCGAAGTTCACGGCACTCGCCCGTCAACTCGCGACCGCTCTCGGACGCAACGGCATCTACCGTTCGATTCCCGCCGCGGGTCACGCCGCTCACCTCGAGCAGCCGTTTGCCGTCGTTGCGACCCTTCGAGACTGGATGAAGGCGACTCACCAGCTCTAGCCGAACGCCAAACCAATCGTCGCCAGAAGGCCGTACGCCATTTGCAACTTGCCGGTTTCGCCGAGCACCGCAATCAACTGATGACCGACTGCGCCGCTACGCACCCGCTCCAGCGGAGCGAAGGCCAGTGGGATCGCAATCACGGTCACAGCAGCGAGTGGTCGCCATATGATCGCGGCGCACATCGGTGCGGCGAAACCCAGAGCGACCAGGCCGACGTACATCTGGCGCGTCACTCGGTCGCCAAGCCGAACGGCAAGCGTCTTCTTGCCGACCTCGCGATCGGTCGGGATGTCGCGCAGGTTGTTGATCACGAGCAGTGCACAGGCCAGGGCGCCGACGCCGCATCCCATCACGATCGAGAGTCCGGTGATTTCCTCGGCAACGACGTAGGTCGTTCCGATCGTCGCGACGAGACCAAAGAAGACGAACACGAACAACTCTCCGAGGCCCATATAACCGTAGGGCTTCGGACCGCCGGTGTAGAACCAGCCGGCCAGCAGTGCCGCCGCACCAACGGCAAGCAGCCACAGCGAGGTGACCAGAGCCAGCACCAGGCCGGCGATTGCGGCAATGCCGAACGCCGTGAACGCAGCGATCTTGACGAGCTTGGCGGGGGCCAGCCCCGACGCCACGAGTCGGATCGGACCAACCCGGACATCGTCGGTACCACGCACGCCGTCGCTGTAGTCGTTGGCATAGTTCACTCCGACCTGTAGCGCGAGGCTGACGATCAGCGACAGCGCAATCCGCCACCAGGTGACATCGTCGAGCCCGGCCGCACAGCCTGCGCCGACCGCTACCGGCACAACTGCTGCCGGTAGCGTGCGCGGCCGGGCACCGATCAGCCACTTGTTTGCCGTCAACGTTCCCATCGGGACAGTCTTACCGGCAATACTGCAACTCGAACCAAGGGGCAGGCATGACGAACAAACTCTGGCGCAACAGCATCGACCCGGTCACCGCATAGACACGTCGTCTGAACGATGCCGAACCTCGTCGCAATCGACCTGCCAGGCGGCGACGCCTTCGTCGACGCTCTCCGCAGCGTCTGGGACAAGGGTGATGCCGTGTTGCCGGTCGACCAACGCCTGCCGCATGTACTGAAGAGCGAACTGCTCGAAACCATGGGGGCAGACAGCGTGATCGACGCAACGGGTGTGCACGGCCGGCGGGGTGGCCGCCCGACCGAAACAGGTGACGCGCTGGTGGTTGCGACCAGTGGTTCGACCGGGAGGCCCAAGGGCGTGGTCCTCACCCATGAGGCCGTGAGCGCATCTGCGGCTGCCACGGGCGACCGGATCGGCGTTTCCGACAGTGACCGATGGCTTGCCTGCCTCCCGCACAGTCACGTCGGCGGATTGTCGGTGGTCACCCGAGCACT
>JANOQU010000656.1:0-2357 GCA_031422355.1 Actinomycetes bacterium | reverse complement strand
CTCCCCAGACGGCCGCACTGTTCAGATTTCCAATGCCCCGGCGATCACCGCAATCGGGGCACTGATCACTCTGATCGGGTGTGTCCTGGCGGTCACCGTTCGGGCGTCGCACGACGACCCGCTTCCACCGTCTGCGGTCCCGCCGTCTGCGGCTCCGCCGGCCTGAAGCGGTGGGCGCAGTTTTTACCACTCGGCGCACCCAATCATCTAGCCTGACCGGTTCTGGCATTCCAGTAAAACACGAAAGCGCGGAGACATGAACAACAACATCGAAGACCTCCTGTCCCAAATTCCGATGGATCAACTGAGCGCGATGCTCGGTGTCGGGGCTGACCAAACCGAGGCTGCAGTTCGACAAGCATTGCCGGCACTGCTCGGCGGGATGCACGCCAACGCTCAGGATCCAGGCGGGGCAGCCTCGCTGGCAGATGCGCTCGGCCAGCACAACGGCGGGTTGTTCGACGCCGGGGTCGACTTCGGCCAAATCGATACTGGCGACGGGGCCAAAATCGTCAGCCATGTGTTCGGCGATAACGAGGACGCAGTGATCAACGAACTCAGCGGAGCCAACGAACTCAGCGGAGCCAACGAGGCGGGCGGCCTGGGCGGCCTCGGTGGGCTACTCGGCGGCGGAATGATGACGAAGCTCCTTCCGCTGCTTGCTCCGCTTGTGATGGCTTGGCTCGCCAAGTCATTCGGCGGCAAGGGCAATGCCGATTCCAAGCCAGCGAGCGGCTCAGCGCAAGATGTCGACTCTCCCGACGAGGATTCATCGGGTGGCCTGGGCGGCATGTTCGGCGGCAGCGGCGGAGGTGGCCTTGGCGGCCTGCTCGGCGGCCTGCTCGGAGGCGGAAAGAGTCCTGACGAGTCCGATTCCTCCCAGCCGTCTGGCCGTAGCCAGAGTGGGGGAATTGGCGACATCCTTGGCGGATTGCTCGGCGGAGGAACAAAATAGCCTTTCGCTGATGCCCGTTGGGCTGAGCGTCGTTCAGCCCCACGATTCGTGGTGTGGGTCGGCGTTCAGCCCCACGCGTCGCGTCGTTGCAGTACCTCGCGTAGGACCATCGGCCGGTCCGTCATGATCCCGTCCACTCCCATATCGAGGAGGCGTTCGATTTCGGCGGCTTCATCGATGGTCCAGGCGTGCACCTGAAGGCCAAGCTTGTGCGCTCGATCGACGAACTTCTCGGTGATCACCACGAGCGGACCCTGACGGACCGGAACCTGTGCGGTACGGGCGGACGTCTTCACCATTTTGCCGTAACGCAGCTGGGTGACGCCTCCGGGCCCGAGCGCGGTGCAAAGACCTGGCCCGAGAGTGCTGCGCAGGCGACGCACGCGTACGTCGCTGAACGCGCCGACACACACCCGATCGAGTGTGTTGGTTCGTCGAAGCGCGGCGACCAGGGCCGGAACGGAAGCATCCGTCTTGCAATCGATGTTGACTCGCGCGTCTGGCCAGGCCCCGAGCAGTTCCTCGAGCGTCGGGATCGGCGCAATCCCATCGACGCGCGCCTCACTGATCTCGGACCAGGTCATCTCCGCCAAGCGGCGATCGATGCCGCACGTGCGTTTGAGGTTGAAGTCATGGAACGCCACCAAGACACCGTCGGAACTGACTTGCACATCGGTCTCGAGGTAGCGGTAGCCGAGGTCGATCGCGTACTGGAACGCTGGCATCGTGTTTTCCGGAGCATCGCTCGCGCCGCCGCGGTGGGCGAACGGGATCACGTGTGGCCATTCGAGGAACGGATGCAACGGCGGAATTTGATTGACCACGGCGGCAAGTCTTGCCGATGACTGCGCTCCCGCCGTGGCAGTCCCGGCGCGGCAGTAAGGTCCTCGCATGACCGATGTACGTGCCATCCCGCTCGCTGGAGAACGCTTCACGGGGAGCGGATCCTTCGACGTCAGATCTCCATTCGACGACTCTCTCATCGGTCGAGTGCCTGCGTGTACTGCTGGTGACGTCGACCGAGCCGTCGCGGTGGCCAAGGCGGCACTTCACGCGGGTCCGATGCCGCTGTGGAAGCGGGCCGAGATTCTCGATCGGGCCGCAGCCCGACTCACGGCGCGGCGTGAAGAATTCGCCGAGATCGTGAGTCGAGAGGCGGCCAAGCCGATCAAGACGGCACGGGTCGAAGCCGAGCGCGCCGTCGGTACGTTCCAGTTCGCGGCCGCAGAGGCCCGGAAGCTGAGTGGTGAGATGATTCCACTCGACGCGATTCAGGCGGGCGAAGGCAAGCTCGGCTTTACCCTTCGGGTGCCAATCGGGGTGGTTGGGGCGATCGCTCCGTTCAACTTTCCGCTGAACTTGGTCGTCCATAAAGTCGCGCCAGCGATCGCTGCCGGGTGCC
>JANOQU010000655.1:0-2062 GCA_031422355.1 Actinomycetes bacterium | reverse complement strand
CGGGTCGCGCGAATGTCGGATGCACGACTCCATCGTGTCAGCCCGACACGCCTACGGCCAGCGGACGGGCGTCAATGGACCGAGAACGATTCGGTCTCTTGTGCAGCGCCGGACACGAACAGGGCGATTGTGTGAAGCTTCCGTGATGCGCGCAACTCGATTTCTCAACGCGTTGGCTGCCTCGACCTTGGCAATATCGCTCGTGGGCGGATGCTCCGACGAGAGCCAGACCTCTGAGGCCACGACCGCCGACACGACCGCCGATGACGATGCGGGTGGCGACGAGATTCTCCTGCCAGATCCGTGCACGTTGGCAACGGTTGAGGAAATCGCTGTGTTGCTCGACCGGCCGGTCGTCGAAGCCAAGCTTGAGACGTTCCCAGATGCGTCGCAGTGCACGTGGGCGTCAACCGAGGCTTCAGCTGAGGATGACAGTGTGTTTCCGACTGTGACCATCTCCAGCGTCCGCGTTGGCGACGACGACGAAGGGAATCGGCAACGATTGGACGATGTCATCGCGTTGCCCTCTACCGAGCAACTGACGGTCGAGGAATTCACCGGCGTCGGCGCCTACCGTCAGTGCGAGGACAACGATGCAACGAGCCCGCAGGCGTGCGATGTCTTTGAGGACCTCATCCTCGTGTACGACCAGTTCTATGTCTCTGTGGACATGACCAACTATGCCTGGCCGAAGGACTATGAACGCACCGAAGTGGCCGACATCATCGAATCGGTGGGTCGTTCGGCGGCTCCAAGAATCTGATCAGGTGTGATCGCCGCGCCAAATCGGTGAGCGAGGCTCTTCGAAAACCGTTGCCCGATGGTTGCCGTCGATTGCATCGAAAGCCATCGGCGCCCACCATTGTGCGCCCGCTGCATTGGCCGGAAGGCTGTCGCGAGAGAACCATCCGACGTCGGCGGTCTCCAGCGGATGAGGGGTCAATTCGCCGCCGGTGGCGCGGCAATGGAACAGCAGCATGTACATCGCGAAGCGGGTGAAGCCCATTCGCTGGCCGTCGAGGACGGCGACGAGATGAAGCACCTCGCACTCGATGCCGGTCTCTTCCAGAACCTCTTTGACCACGACCTCCGATGGCGAGTATCCGCTGTCCGCCCAGCCGGTGGGATACAGCCAGATCAAACTGTCGGCGCGCTGCACGAGCAGGATCTCTCCATCGGCGTTGCCGACGACTGCGCCGATTGCGACCTTCGGGGTGACGTATCCAGGGACGCCTTCGCCGACGCTGTCCAGCCATTCCTGGACGAAGTGGTCTTGTTCCCGGCGCACCTCGAGCGCATCGTCGGCAGCCGCTTTGATGTCGGCCGCGACGTGTAGAACTTCTTCGAAGCGCTCCTTCTCATACAGGCTCTGGGTAAACCCCAAACCCGTTCGGGCAATGGCAGCGAGGGCCTCTGACCAGCGGTTGAGGTCTCGTGTGAAATCCTGTGGCCCGAGTCCGGCGAACACAGGATCGGATGCGTCGTGACTCACCTCGCGACCATAGCCGAGGCTTAGGGGCGCTGGCCTCCGGGCACCTGAGCGCCCAGAGCGAGGTGTCGATGCTAGAGATCGACGGAGAAGGCAAGCATCGCGAGACGTACTTGGTCGCCCGTCGACGAAGCGCTGACGACAAGATCCGAGGTGTTGATCGTGGTGTCGAAGAGGTCCGCGTCGATACCGAAGTTGTTGACGTCGGCCCGATCCGATGCGCCGATTACCGAACTGTCGAACGCGTTCCCGAGTGCGAAGTTGGTGCCAATGGTCAACGAGTCAGTTGTCAAGCCTCGATCGCCCTCGATGCTGGCGATGGCGACACGGGCACTGCGGAGTCCGGCGTGCGGGGGCAACGGGGCAACGAGTGAGAACGTTTGCCCGGACGCGATTAGCGTGTTCGTCGCGACGACGGCAAGGAGTCGCACCGGCTGGCTCGGATCATGGGTGACAACGATCAGCGACCATCCGCCGAGGCCAGCGAAACCCTCGGCGGCTTGGACATCGGCGACCTGGTAGGTGCCAGAGGGGTTCGCCAGCGAGCCGACGATGCTCGTCACGTCGATCGAC
>JANOQU010000654.1:0-2973 GCA_031422355.1 Actinomycetes bacterium | reverse complement strand
ATCGAAGGGACCGAGTTCACTCTCGACGAAGCCGCCGGCATCGTCTTCGACGGTGTCATCCCCAACGAACGCCCCGCCGACGCGCACGACATCACCGGCACCTACACCGTCGTTGCCGACCCCGTCGGGAACCGGGAGACGACCCGCGACCCGGACGAGTTCTGTGACCTGATCCGCCGCTGGCACCACGAGCTGATGGGCGGACGACCGACCACCCTCCCAGGCGTGTTCAAGGTCCGCCCCAACCGGGCCGGATCGACCGAGTTCGTTGCACCCGAGAAGGTCCACGAAACGCTCAGACGCGGTTTCGTCATCGGAGCCGACCTGATTGATCCGTTTCACCGCGCTGCGTATCTGATGTTCCTCGTCGCCGAAGTTCACCCGTTCGTTGACGGAAACGGGCGGACAGCCCGCATTGCGATGAACGCGGAACTTTCCGCCGCCGCACAGTCGCGGATCCTGATCCCGATCGTGTACCGGCTCGACTACGTCGGCGCTCTAAAGGCAGCGTCAAGAGACGACGTGTTCGCGCCGCTCGTCGCCGTCCTCGCGTTCGCGCGGCGGTACACGGCACGGGTCGACTTCACAGATCGTGCTTCCGCCGAGGCGGACCTGACCCGAACAAACGCCCTCCGCGACCCCAACGAAGCAGACGACGCAGGCATCCGACTGACGTTGCCCTGACTGTCGCAGCGTTGATGACGGCGGATGGTGGTGGGATTCCGCTATGGCTCTCACTACATCATCGGGGCTGGCCGACGCTGAACTGTTCGACGACGAGTCACACGTGACAGCGGTGCCAGCAAACGGCGGACTATTCCGTGTGCCATGTTGGGGACTGTCAGAGTTTTGGTGTCAGTGATCGTGGGTTCAGTTCTCACGGCCGAACAGGTCACATGCATGTGTAGTAGCAGAGGCGGAGACTCCGGCGGCTGGGTGCTGGCCGGTGTGGTGCGGGTCTCTCCAGCCGAGGGCGTTCCTCCCTTCGGCTGAACACATCCAAAAAATGCAAATTGGGGTGCAAATGTTTGTGAGACGGTCAGCGTGCGAATGAGACGGTCAGCGTGCGAATGAGACGGTCAGACAGTCAAACTGCTGGTGGTGAGACTCACAGCACGGCTATGAGACGCTCGGATTGCTTGTTCGCTTGTCTACGGATCAAGCGGTTGGATGTTCGAGTCATCCCGAGTGCGCAAGGAGGTGAGCGGCCAAAATGGTCGCTCACCTGCGGTTTTAGGGCACCGCCGTCGGTGCGGGATCGCGGGGCGACCGTTTGGCCCGTTGTCAGTAGGCCGATCGCTGCTGGGCTCCGACTGACGGGCGCAGTCGGCCTGGCAAGGTCTCATTGAGGTTTCGCAGTTTGGTTGTCCTTTCGTGAGGCGGGCCTGCTGGCCGACTTCTTCGTTTCGTCGGCATCTGCGAGACAAGACCATCGATGGCTTGTTGCAGACTCTGTTGGTATGAATCCCGCGCCGCCACCCGCGATCTGTCGAGAAATTAGGGTAATTTCCTCATTCGACGCGCGGGCATCGGGATGCGCAATCACGTGGTTCACACGTGCCGCCTGCCCCAGAGTGTTCTCGATCTCTCGACGCTGCCACCGCGCCGTCGATCTCGGGATCCCCGCAGCACCCCGATCCGCAGCGGCAGTGTGGTTGATGAGAGAAGCCACTTCCGGGTCGTGAAACCGGCCCACTGTTCAACATTCGAGCTCGTGCCCTGACCGACAATTTGCGCCCGGTCCTGACACGCAGGCTCGAAGGGGGTCTTCATCGTCGGAAGATGGTCGTGGTGGAGCGGACGCCGATTGCGACTGGCGCCGGTTTGTGGGACGATACAGTTTCGTGTTCTTCAGCCCCAGACCCCGGCACCTTGGAATGATACGGACCTCATAATTGCTTGATAGCTGAGAGGACGTTCATGATCGACAACTCTGCGGCGACATCGGGACAGTTCGATGATGGCGAGCCAACCCTCGATTGGACAGTGGTTGCCGATCCGGCCAGGTCTGCGATTGTTGAGGGGCTTGATCGTGTCGCGCTCGCCAAATCTGCGACGTTGCAACGTGTCGTCGATCTCGCTGCAACCTTTGCGGAAAGCAAGTTTGCTCAGATATCGCTGATCGGCGACGCCCAGTATGTGCCGGTTGCTCATGGCATCGTCCCGTCGCTCGAAGGCACACCGATTCCGGACAGCTTGTGTTCGGTCACAATGGCGGCCGGCAAGAGCGTGATCATCGGTGACGCCGCCGCGCACGCCTGGTTTCGGGATTTGCCGCCGGTCTCGTCCGGACAGGTCGGCTCGTACCTCGGTGTTCCGCTGCGCAGCTCGAATGGGGTCATGCTCGGGGCGCTCTGTGTCTATGACGATCACACGACGGTGTGGCCAAGCCACCTCGCTGGCGCGCTGGAGGATCTGTTGGCTTTTGCTGCGACGGACATCGAGCAGATCACAACAATCGACGCACAGGAGCATTCACTCGAACAGCTCGCTACCGCGATCCAGCGCATCGTCGCGCCACCCCCAATGGCCGTCCCTGACGGAATCGGGATCGTTGGACGTTACCGATCAGCAAATGTTGGCGGTGATTGGTACGAGTGGACATCGCTCGGTCCCGCCGAGATCGCGATCACCATCGGCGACGTGTCCGGGCATGGACTGGCAGCGGTCGCGAACATGGCCCGACTGAAGGCGCACGTCCACGCCTACCTCTTGGAAGGACACGATCCCGGGAGAACCTTGCAACTCGCCAATGCAGCGTTGGAGCACACTGGTCAGATGGCGACCGTTCTCGATTGCCGGTACCGACCTCAGGACCGTCTGCTGACGTACGCCTCGGCTGGCCATTTGGCACCGCTGGTGCTGCGCGGCGGTGAGGCTTTCTTCGCTGAAGTCCAGCCCGGGCCTCCTCTCGGCTTCGGTGTTGTTGCGCCGCGGAATCATTCGATCTCCCTGCAGATCGGCGACTCGGTT
>JANOQU010000653.1:0-9907 GCA_031422355.1 Actinomycetes bacterium | reverse complement strand
ATCGAGGTCCCCTGCCTCCGTCGGACTCACCCCGTGCGCTCTCAATAACGCTTCAAGACGCTCCACATGAGTCGTTTGGGCTGCCTTCTTCTCCGTCTCCAGCCCGAGCCAGCGTCGAACATAGGAAGTGAATCGCTTGCCGTGGCTTGTGGAATTGCCCCACGCATCTCTTTCAATCGACGACTTGGGTTCGCCAGCCATCCAACGCTCGTAAAGCAGTCTGGCGAAGGCAACGTGCTCTTCATCGCTCAGTTGCTCAGGCATATGCGAAGTCTCGCCGATGTCACGTCGCCGCCGCGCACGTCAGGTTCTTGTCGCCTCCACCTCCCGCTCGCCGAGGCTTTGGTTCGAACATCGCAAGTTTTCTCAGACACTGACCTAGTCGACCCCGATCCCGGAATTTGGCGAGCTCGGCTGACTCGAACCATCTTCGAGCGCCCATCGAAGTAGGGCGTGGCGGCAGATGTACTCGAACGTCGACAAGAGAATCGGGGCGTCCTTCGCCAACCAGACGGATCCGAGGGCGCCGGTGGCATTGCCGTCAGGGCGTTCCGAGAGCGCCCCTTCGAAGTCCTTGAAGACTTCGGGCGGTTCACACATTGGAATCGGGAACGGCGTGGCTTCATGCAACGCCTTTGAACGACGGTAGTAAACGAGCCGGAAGATGGAGTCAGCTGCATCCCAATCGATTGCGGCCCAGTCAGGCGGTCGGGGCACCGGTCGATCCGGGCCGTAGCGGCGGAGAAATGCCATGAACTTTGCTTGCGCCCTGACAGTGGGGGCCAACAGGCTGGCCACCCTGTCACGAACCTCGTCGGTTGCCGGCTCAAGAGCGAACACGATCTCCGGCCAGGCCTCGCGGAGCCGTTCGATGTCGGGCGCGTCGTCTACTGGCCGTATGCCAGCAGCGGTTTCAACAGCGCCGACGAGGTGTAGCCACGCCTGCGATGGATCGTCATCTGCCACCCACATTGCCGCCTGGTACTGGCGCGCCGATCGAACGATCGCCGTCGCCAAGATCGGAGGCGCCGACCCGACACGTTCGAGCAAAGGTCCCGCCTCGCCGAGTGTGACGGGCGACGAGGCCTTCGGGAGTACAGGGCTTTAGGGGGTTCAAATCCCTCTCGTTCCGCTGCTGACGTCTCGTCCGACGCCGCCCTCGCGCTGGCGAAAATGTCGGTGAGTCCCGCTTTACCGGAGGTTCGGAAGCGAGCCGAGAAATGAGATGGCTTCGTCGGTCCAGGTTCGCAGCTCGGCAAAGGTGCTGGCCCTCCGTAGCTCGGCGTGAGGCATCAGCTCTACTAGGCGTTCGGCAGTGCTGATCGGGTGGCCGGCATCGCCCGTCCAGGCCACGATCAGGGTCGGCAACTTCAGTGTCGCGATCGCCTCCGGCGCCGGAAAATCGGCGACCGCCGCGCCTCTGAACACTCGCGCCAGCCGCACAGGATCGGCGGCCCGCATCGCAGCCTCGACGCCGTCGCGGAACTGGGGCAGTTTTGCGAGCGGATCGGGCGGAACGCTCGCCCGTGCCCCGGCTACCAACGTTTCAATGTCGCCCGCCTCCACCAGTTGGGCGCTGATCTCGTACGTGGCTTGTTGCGCCGACCGTGTCTCCCATGCCGTCGGCGGAATCGCCAACAGAAGCGCTGTAACTCGCTCTGGTGCGAGCAATGCCGCGTGGAGTGCCGTTGCACAACCCATCGAGGCGCCGCCCGCGACGTATGAGCCGATTCCGAGCGCATCGGCGAGCGCGAGTTGATCGAGCGCCAGGTTGTCCCATCGGTAGCCCTGAGGATCCTGCGTGGACTCCGAGAGTCCGTGACCTCGAGCGTCGTAGCGAAGAACGTTGGCCACCGTCGTCACCGTCGGCCAGTTGACAAGACCGAGCAGTTCCTCGCCAGCCATGCTGCTCGTCAGGCCGTGCCCCCAGACAAGGGTCGGCCCGCGGACGGCGTCCGACATCTGGTGGGTCAGATCGACATCTCGCACGCGGGTTACGTCCACACGAGGACCGTACTCGCCGCACTGTCGCGAGGGCTTCAGCGGTCGCCTCGGTAGGTTCCACGCAATGACGACCTCTTCCTCCCCCGGCCTCCCGACCGTCACTGACCACCCACTCCTCGACGGCACGACCATCCCTCAACTCGGATTCGGTGTCTGGCAAGTTTCCGACGACGAGGCGGCAACAGCGGTGGCCGAAGCGCTCCGAGTGGGCTACCGCCACATCGACACGGCAGCGATCTACTTCAACGAGGAAGGCGTCGGCCGGGCAATCGCGGAGTCCGGTCTGGACGCCAGCGACATCTATCTCACAACCAAGGTCTGGAACTCTGACCAGGGTTACGACAAGACCCTCGACGCGTTCGACCAAAGTTTGCGCCGGTTGGGTCTGGACACGATCGACCTCTACTTGATCCATTGGCCGGCACCGCCGCTCGACACCTATGTCGACACCTGGAAGGCGCTGATTGCGCTTCGCGAGCAGGGCCGAACCCGCTCCATCGGCGTGTCGAACTTCAACCAGCCCCACCTCGAACGGATCATCGCCGAGACGGGCGTGACACCAGTGCTCAACCAAATCGAGTTGCATCCGTACCTGCAGCAACCGGAACTGCGCGCGTTCAATGCCTCACACCAAATCGCGACGGAAGCCTGGTCACCGCTGGGATCGGGCCACGGTTTGCTCGATGATCCGGTACTGGTTGCAATCGCCGAACGACGGGGCGTCACAACAGCCCAGGTGGTTCTCGCCTGGCACCTGGCGCTGGGCAACGTGGTCATTCCGAAATCGGTCACGCCATCGCGCATCGCCGAGAACCTTGCATCGGTAGACGTCACCCTGACCGAGGACGACCTCGCCGAGATCGCAACGCTCGATCGTGGTCACCGCTACGGGTCCGACCCCGAGACGGCCACGTTCGTCTGACCGAGATACGGTCGAGTAGTGAAGTTCTCGCTGTGGACGTCGAATGCCCATCCGTGGTCGGAAATGCTCGACATTGCAACCTATGCAGACGCCGCGGGCTGGCACAGCCTGTGGTACGCGGACCACTTCATGTCCCAGACCGACGACAACAGCCCAGGCGACGGCCCAGCCTTGGAATGCTGGAGCATCCTCGCGGCGATCGCTGCGGCGGTGCCTCGACTGCGGCTGACATCGATGGTCTCGCCGGTCACGATTCACCATCCGGTCGTGCTCGCCAAGCGGGCAGCGACCGTGGATCAGATCAGCAACGGCAGGGTGGTTTTCGGCATCGGTGCCGGGTGGCAGATCAACGAACACGCTGGCTACGGCTTCGAGCTTCCGCCTGCTGGCGAACGGGTCAGCCACTTCATCGAGGCGATCCAAGTCATCCGCCACCTGTTCGACGATCAGCGGGCGACGTTCGCCGGTCGTTGGTACAACCTGACCGACGCTCCATTCGAACCAAAGCCGGTCCAGTCACCGATGCCGATCCTGGTCGGCACCGGTAGCCCGCGAATGCTTCGGGCAACGGCGCAGTATGCGAACGAGTGGAACACGTGGGGTGACCCGACCACGGTCGGTGTCACGACCGAGAAGTTCGTCGCGGCTTGCGAATCCGTCGGTCGCGATCCGGCCACCATCCGCCGCTCGGCACAGGCTCTGGTGTTCCTCACCGACAGTGAGTCAGCACGCGACAAGATGCTGTCGCGGGCTCCGTCCGGTCGCGCCCTGGTCGGTAGCAGCAACGAACTGGTCGATCTGATCGGCGGCTACATCGACCTCGGGGTGGACGAGTTCGCGTTGCCCGACTTCACCCTCGGCAGCGACCCGTCAAAGCGTCGCGACACCATCGAGCGCTTCTGGGCCGAAGTCGCCAGCCAATTCGATCGGGCGTGAAGCTTTCGGAGAAGTTTTGAAATACCGCTGGCTCCACGGGCTGCGATGTGGGCACTCTTGAAGGATGCTCGGTAAGGACAGCGACCCAGACACAGAACTCGGCGCAGAGATTCTCGACGAAGAACTCATCGCGCTGCTCCGCAACAATGCTGGCTATATCAACGAGTTGCGGGTCCGGCGTCTGGGTGACCAACTTTCGGCCAACGGACCGCTCGCCATCCGACACACCCGTCCCGGCTTCAGCCGCGACCGAGTCACTGTTGCGCTCGATGACGACACCACCCTCAAACTGAAACTGTTCTGGCCGCTCACGGTCACGCTCGCCTCGCTGATCTCGGTTGCATGGGAAGCTGACATCGGCTGGGTCGTCGGCGCCAAGAGCACCCGTGGTGAACGGGTCAACCTCTACGCCTGGTCCGCGCAACTCATCCCGGCCCGCTGAACAGCGCCCCTGCACACCGCTTCGCTGGCACATTCTCGCTTTGAACACCGCTTCGCTGGCACGTTCGCTCGCTGAACGCCGATCCATGGCACCGTCTGCCTGGCACATTCCGCGCCCTCGGTGCCGTTGCGTGCCAAGGGGTGACACAACGCGGGACCAAGGGCGTGTTACGTGCCAGGCCGAGGCACGTTCACGGCCCACTTTCGGCGACGCACGTCAGGGCGCCGGCATGTTGGCGCTGCTGCTGCCAGCGCTGCCGAACCCATCAGCGGCCTGATCACGGCCAAGCCAGGCGGCACCGCGAACGCCGGATGAATCGCCGTGCAGCGGTGGCACCAGCCGGGTCCGGACTTCTTCGCTGAACACATACCGTTGCCACAGGCGGGGCACAGTCTCGTAGAGCCGAGACATCTGCGACAGGCCACCGCCCAGCACGACTACCTCGGGATCGAGCAGGTTGATCACGGTGGCGAGGCCGCGCGCCATTCGGTCCTCATAGCGACGCAGAACCTCCTCGGCACCCGCATCGCCGCCAGCCGCAGCGGCCAGCAAGGCCGGCGGATTGCGCTCCTGGCCGGTCATCCGACGCCCGTCTGCCGTCAGGCCAGGACCGCATAGCCAGGTTTCGATACAGCCATCAAGTCCGCAGTAGCAAGATGGGCCAGGCCGCTCATCATCTTCCGGCCAGGGCAGCGGACTATGCCCCCATTCGCCGGCGATCGCATTCGGTCCGGCGAGTGGCCTGCCGTTGATCACGATCCCGCCGCCGACCCCGGTGCCGATGATCACGCCGAACACCGAGCGCGCCCCGGCCGCAGCGCCATCGGTCGCCTCCGACAGGGTGAGGCAGTCGGCATCATTGGCGATCGCGATCGGCCGCTGCAGCGCGTCCGCCAGCATGCGATCGAGCGGATGGCCGTTCAGCCAGGTCGAGTTCGAGTTCTTGAGCAAGCCGGTCGCTGGCGAGATGGCACCGGGTGTACCGAAACCGACCGTCCCGCTGGCTCCAAGCTCGTCCTCGGCGGCAGCGACCAGCGCCTTGATCGCGATCAGCGTCGCATCAATGCTGCCGCGCGGGCTCGGCTGGCGCCGCCGGAGGAGGACACGGCCATCGGTATCGAGCGCGATGACCTCGATCTTGGTGCCGCCGAGGTCGACGCCGAGAGCAAGGGTCATGGTGGGACCTTAACCAAAGCTCGCCGCCCGCCCGATCGTCCCTGACACGTTTCACGCCCTTGTTCCCGCTGCGTGCCAAGGGGTGGCACAACGCGGCACCGAGGGCGTGTTCCGTGCCAGTCGCGGCGGGTCGATGTGGCGGCGACCGTGGCGGCGTGTCACCGGGCCACATCGCGAAGTCGCAGGAGGTTGAACCTAAAATGTGGGGATGAAGCTTTCGCTCGGGATCGATACCGGTGGTACGTACACCGATGCCGTCCTGTTCGACGAGGACCGGGGGGTTGTTGCAAAGTCGAAGGCTTTGACCACTCGACATGATTTGGCGGTCGGGATCGCCGAAGCGGTGGGCGCGGTCCTGGCTCAATCGTCGGCAGGATCCGACGAGATCGTGCTCGTGTCACTGTCCACCACCCTTGCGACCAACGCTCTCGTCGAGGGACGCGGCGGTCGAGTTGCCCTCGTGTTCATTGGTTTCGACGAAGCGGCCGAGCGCCGCGCCGGCCTGACCGCAGCACTGCAGGGCGACCCCCTGATTCGAATCGCCGGCGGCCACAACACCCAGGGCGACGCCGCCGCGCAGCTGGACATCGACACTCTGAAGCGTGAAGCGCTCGCAGTCGCCGGCAGTGTGACCGGATTCGCCGTGACGAGCCAGTTCGCCACCCGAAACCCGGAACACGAGATCGCCGCACGCACGCTGCTCACCAGCCAGACCGGGCTTCCGGTCACATGCGGACACGAGTTGTCGGCCAAGTTGGATGGCCCCCGACGCGCACTGACGAGTGTGCTCAACGCTCGGCTGATCAGCCTCATCACCGGGCTGATCGGTGCGGCACGAAACATCATCGCTCTCCACGGGATCGATGCGCCCCTGATGGTCGTTCGCGGCGACGGTTCGCTGATGTCGGCCGAACTCGCACTGGACCGCCCGATCGAGACGATTCTGTCAGGACCTGCGGCCAGCCTGGTCGGCGCCGCCTATCTGACCGAGCTCTCCGACGCCATCGTGTCCGATATCGGCGGCACCACCACCGATGTCGCCGTGATCGAATCAGGTTTGCCCCACCTCGATCCAGACGGCGCGACGGTTGGGGGAATGCGAACCATGGTCGAAGCCGTTGCGATGACCACGGTCGGCCTCGGCGGCGACAGCGAGGTCACGGTCACCAACATTGGGTCGAACTCGACGCTTCGACTCGGACCGCGCCGACTGGTTCCAATCTGCCTCCTCGCAGCAGAGCACGGTGATCTCGTGCATCGGGCACTCGACCAGCAACTGCTTCACGATCTACCGAGCGAGTCCGACGCTCGATTCGTCCTGCCCATCACCGACAGCGGTGCGAGCGATATCGGGCTCGCTCCGGCCGAAGTGGATCTTCTCCGGCGCGCGCTCGTGGCGCCGGCGCCTGTCGCGACGCTGGTACGGGGTACAGCCGACATCAGTCGGCTCAACCGGCTGGTTGCTCGGGGCTTGGTGATGCTGTGCGGATTCACGCCAACCGATGCGTCACACGTGCTCGGCGACCACGTGGCCTTCGATCGGTCAGCAGCGACCAAGGCAGCGTCGCTGATGGCGAGCAAGCGTTCGATGATCGGTCGACCCGTGGCGGCCAATGCCGATGCATTCGCCGAATGGGTTGTGCATTCATTGCAGCGCCGATCCGCCGAACTCGTGCTCGACGTCGCACTCGGCCTGGACGGATTCGAGGCAACGTCGCTCAGTCGGCACCCGATTCTGGCGTCGTCACTCGACGGTCGGGCGGGACTCGTCGACATCTCGGCCAGGCTCACCGTGCCGTTGGTCGGCCTTGGAGCTTCCGCGGCGATCTACTACCCGGCGGTCGCCAAACTCGTTCGCGCCGACGGGGTGATCCCCGCCGATGCCGACGTCGCCAACGCGATCGGCGCGGTGGTCGGGCGGGTGCGTGTCCACACCGACATCTACATCTCTCAGCCCGAACGGGGTCGATTTCGCGTCCACCACATCGAAGCCAACGACGATTTCGGATCGATCGATGCAGCGGTCGATGCCGCCGAGATCATCGCAAGCGTCGACGCGATCGCACGAGCGCAGGCGGCAGGTGCCGGCGATGCACAGGTAGTCGTCAGTCGCAATCTGAATGTGGTCGCGATGGACGGCGAAGATTTCTTCGTCGACGGCTCCGTCACGGCCGTGGCCTCAGGCCGGCCGCGCCTCACCCACTGACACCGACCTCGTTGAGACCGGCCCCACTCAGCCCGGCCCGGAGCAGATCTGCGCCGAAGGTGATCGACGCTGACGTCGGCGCCCGATCAAGGTGCTCGACGACGAAGAAGTGGAGTTGGGCAACGAGCCGACCCGCAGCAGCAGACTCACTCTCGACGGAAGCGAGGCACTCGCGAAGCAGCAACTCCGTGGCGACCGTCATCGCAACGAGGTCGAGGTAGGCAGTGGCTCCGGCAAGAACCGACTGCATGTCCGAGCGCATGGTCTCGACGATCCACGTCGTGATCGTCGCCACCTTGTCGACCGCCAGCAGCACCGAATCAGCGGCCTGCTTCAACGCCGCGATGCCCGACGCCCGGTTCGCCGTCACCACGATTTCGTCGAGGAGCAGGCGCACCGCTGCGCCGCCGTCGCGGCCCACCTTGCGGCCGACGAGGTCGATCGCCTGAATGCCATTCGTACCCTCGTAGATCGGCGCGATCCGCGCATCGCGATAGCGCTGCGCAACCCCGGTCTCCTCGATGAACCCCATCCCGCCGTGAACCTGGATCGCCAAGGAGGACAACCGGACGCCCTGGTCCGTCGCCCATGCCTTCGCCAGTGGTGTCAACAGTTCAGCGCGGGTGAGTGCCGCAGCTCGAACATCGGCGTCGGTGTGATGGTTGGCCACGTCAGCGGCGAGCGAGGTCGCGTACACAAGTAGACGCGCCGCGCGAACGGTGATCGTCATGTCCAGCAGCATCCGCTGCACATCGGGGTGTTCGATGATCGGGGCCGGATTGACATCGCCGGCCCGACCCTGACGACGCTCGTTCGCATAGGTGACGGCCTGTTGCAGAGAACGCTCTCCGATCGAAACTCCCTGCACCCCGATCGCGACGCGGGCCGGGTTCATCATGCTGAACATCGCAGCCATTCCGCCGTGCAATGGCCCGACCAACTCGCCGACCGCATCGTCGAACTGCATCACGCACGTCGGGCTGGCATGAATGCCCATCTTGTGTTCCAAGGCCAACGCGCGCACACCGTTGCGGCCCTGAAGCGCTCCGTCGTGGTCGACAAGAAACTTCGGGACCACGAACAACGAGATTCCCTTGGTGCCCGCCGGCGCGCCGGGTGCACGAGCCAATACCAGATGGATGATGTTCTCGGTCAGCTCATGATCGCCCCACGTGATGAAGATCTTCGTGCCGTTGATCGCCCAACGCTGCACACCAGAACTGCCGTCATCGATCGGTGTCGCGGTGGTCCGCACAGCGCCAAGATCAGAACCCGAATCGGGCTCGGTGAGAATCATCGTGCCCGTCCACGAACAGTCGATCAAATGGGACAGGTACAGCGCCTGTTGACGCTCGTCACCCCAACGTTCGAGCAGTTCGATTGCGCTCTGGGTGAGAACCGGATTCAGCGACAGGGCCATATTCGCTGAGCCGAACATCTCCCGCATCGCAGTGGCCACGACGCCGGGGAAACCACCACCGCCAGCTTCGGCGCCGGCCGACAGCGATGTCCAACCACCCTTGAGGTACTCGGAGAAGGCTGCGGCGAGTTCCGGCGCAGTGGTGACGACACCGGTCGAGGCGTCGATGGAAGCGCCGACCGTGTCGCCGATTCGATCAGTCGGGGCAATGACCTCGTCAGCCAATCTCGCGAAACCCGAGAGCACCTCGCTGACGGCTTCCAGATTCAGCCCCTCGAACGCGGGGAACGAGAGGACGTCTTCGATCCCGACGAGTTGCATGGCTGCGACGATGTCGTCGACCGGTGCGGAGTAGTTGTCCATGTGGTTCCCTCGGATTCAGAACGATTCAGATTGCCTCAGACGCTGCGGCGGTACTTGCCGCCGACATCGAACAGTGTGTCGGTGATCTCGCCCAACGAGCAAGACCGAACGGCATCGATCAACACCGCGAACACATTCTCACCGGCGAGTGCGGCATCGCGCAGGCGCTGCAATGCAGGCGGTTGCTCCGCGGCATGACGCACCTGAAAATCCCGCAGCCGGTTGATTTGGTCCATCTTCTCGCCATCATCGGACCGAGCCAACTCGATCGACGCCGCCTCGCCGGTGCCAGCCGGATCGAGGAACGTGTTGACGCCGATGATCGGCAGCGTGCCGTCGTGCTTGCGCTGCTCGTAGAGCATCGATTCATCCTGAATCCGGCCACGTTGGTAGCCGGTCTCCATCGCGCCGAGCACGCCGCCTCGCTCTGAAATACGG
>JANOQU010000652.1:0-21985 GCA_031422355.1 Actinomycetes bacterium | reverse complement strand
CCGCAGCCTTCGCACACCCGCTCGTTGATGAGCACCCTGAAGGCTGGCGTCGCGACCTGCTTGCGCTTGCGCAGTCGGCGGCTCTCCGCTGCGCAGAATTGATCGTGGATCAGCACCGTGGTGCCCGGCGTGTCAGCGAGTACTTCTTGGGCCTCGATGATTCGGGTCCGGTCCCAAGCTTCTGCGCCTGCTGGAAGGGCGAGGGACTGATATCGATCCAGATCTTCCGTCGTGATGATTACCCGTTTGACTCCCTGCAGCATCAGGATCCGGGTCATCGTCTGAACGTCGGCGCCGCCCTGAGCCTCTTGCCCCCCGGTCATCGCTACTACTCCGTTGACGAGGATCTTGTAGGTGATGTTGACGCCTGCGGCAATCGCCCAGCGGACTGCCAATTGGCCGCTGTGGGCGTAAGTCCCGTCCCCCAAGTTCTGGAAGAGATGATTCGTGTCCAGGAACGGCGCCATCCCAATCCACTGCGCACCCTCGTTACCCATACACGTCAGGCCGACCAACTCACCGACTCGTTCCGGTTCCATCATCGCGACCATCGCATGACATCCGATGCCGCCACCGACCAACGCGCCCTCGGGGACTCGGGTGCTCGTGTTGTGCGGACACCCACTGCAGAAGTACGGGGTCCGGTTCAGCGAGAGCGGTATCAGTTGCTTGTCGCCCCGCTGCCCAACGGACCCGGGTACGGGGGCCAGTCGTTCGTCGCCGAGTCGTTGGACGAGTCGTGACCGCAGCGGGCCGACGATCGCGTCGGCGTCGAGCGCACCGTGGGCCGGTAGCAGCTTGTTGCCCTCTCCGTCATACTTACCCGTGATCAGCGGACGATCCGCTCCTGCGTACAGCGCGTCCTTCAGCAGCAACTCAAGTGTGGGGTTCTTGTCCTCGACCGCGACGATCTCGGTCAGCCCAACCGCGAACCGCCGCAGAAGGGCAGATTCGATCGGGGCGGGCATCCGAAGGTGCAGTAAGCGAATGCCGTGGGCAGCAATCTCGGAATCGGTTCGTAGACCCAGCATCTGCAGCGCCTGACGCATCTCGTGGTACGTGTGCCCGCATGCGGCGATTCCGATCCAAGCATCCGGCGGATCGACGGACACGACGTTCAATTTGTTGTCGACCGCGTATCGGGCGGCCAGACCGAGTCGCACCTCGAACAGTTCCTTTTCCAAAACAAGCGTGTGCGGCGTGAGCAAGCCACCATCGGCATGGGGAACGAACAGCCGACCGTCGATCTCGATCTGGGGAATGATGGGACGAACTCGGTCGAGGTCGAGGTCCAATGTGCCGGTGCCGTCAGCGACGGGGGCGACCACTTTGAGACCGGCCCACAACCCAGAGGCGCGCGACATGGCGACGGCGTGACGACCGAGATCGAGTGCTTCCTGTACGTCACCAGGGGTCATGATGGGCATGTGCAGGCCGATCATTGCGGCGTCGGACGAACTCGGAAGCGTCGACGATTTGGCCGCCGCATCGTCGCCGATGATCGCTACCGCACCCGAGTTGCGATGGACGCCGGCAAAGACGGCGTGACGCAATGCGTCGCTCGCCCTGTCGACACCGGGGGTCTTGCCGTACCAGTAGCCGGTGATGCCATCGTGACGGCACGTGCGGTGCTCGGCTGCGAGTTGGCTGCCCATGACCGCCGTCGCCGCCAACTCCTCGTTCAGCCCGGGCGTGTGGACATACGGCAGATCACCTGCGAGTTTGGCTGCCGCGTCGGCCTCCTTGTCGAAGCCTGCGAGCGGTGAGCCTGGATATCCGGAAACAAATGCCGCCGTGGCCAGACCGTTGCGCCGATCCACACGCATCTGCTCAAGAGGGAGCCGGGCGAGCGCTTGAACGCCGGAGACGAAGACCCGTCCGTGGTCCTGCGTATATCGATCACGGAGTTGGTAGTTGGCGGTTCCGGAACTGGGCGTTGCGGTGTCGGTCACTTCCTCCATGCTGCCCTACTTCGCGCCACGATGTCGACAGCCCTTGCGTCGCGGTGCCCGGCAATCAGCCTGCCGGCAGCCCGAGCACTCGTTCGGCGACGATGTTGCGCTGCACATTCCCGGTGCCGCCGCCGATGGTCAACGCCTGGCTGAACATATAGCCGTCGTACCACCCGGGATGTCCAAGATCTGAAGGCGGCTTGCCTGGCCCGAGAGCCCGAGTATCCGTGCCGGGTTCGAACCCACTCGTTCCCTGAGACCGCTTCAGCATTCCGCTCGCCCCGAGAAGATCGCGCGCTGCAGCCATCACGTGCTGGCCGTGTTCGTCGGCCAGGATCTTGCGGATACTCGCCTCTGGGCCTGGTTGTTCGCCGCGCAGCCGCGCCGACAGTGTTCTCAACCGAATCAGATCGAGCAGGGTGTGCTCGATGAAGATGTCCGCTAGGCGCTGACGCATGTGCGGGTCAGTCACGGGACCGTTGGACCGCACCGCGTCGAGCATCTCGAGCGCAGTTGGTCCGTTGCCCCAGAGCACGCCACCGGTGGACAGCGAGACACGCTCATTGCCCAACGTCACCTTCGCCAACCGCCAACCATCGTTGAGTTCGCCGACGAGGTTGTCGACCGGGATCCTGACATCGGTGAAGAAGACCTCGTTGAATGTGTGCCCACCGGTCATCTCGGCGATCTGGCGAATCTCGATGCCGGGCGCGTCCATCGGGCAGACGAAGTACGAGATGCCCTTGTGCTTGGGCACGTCGGGATCGGTGCGGGCGATCAGGATTCCGAACTTGGCGTATTGGGCACCGCTGGTCCAGATTTTCTGGCCGTTGACGACGAACTCGTCGCCGTCGCGCACGGCCCTGGTGGTCAGGCTGGCGAGGTCGCTGCCGCTCCCCGGCTCGCTGAACAGCTGGCACCAGAAGTCCTCACCGCTCAGCAGCGTCGGCAGATATCTGGACTTCTGCTCGTCAGTTCCCGCAAACATCAGAGTGGGACCGGCCCAACCAATGCCGATTGGATTCATCGGCCGCCGGATGCCTGCGCGGCCCAACTCGTCATCGATGATCAGTTGCTGAATCGGGTCTGCGCCCAGACCCCACGGTGATGGCCAATGGGGTACGACATAACCCGCGTCGGCCAGGACTCGCCCGCTCGGAGTCGGGTTCTCACGGATCCATGCCCGCACCGTTTCCCGTCTCGGATCATCTTCTGCCGGTAGCTGGAAATCCATCGTCGAACCCTATGGCCCGACGGTGCAGAATGAAGACGTGAGCAGCGACACCGAACAGACCTTCGTGACCGATCAGCAACTCGAGGATGGTCTGGACCACATCCGCCGATCGCCGGCAGACGTGGGCACTCTCGACATGATCGTGCGACGACCATCGGTCGACGTGCGCGAAATCCTTGATATTGCAGAGCTGAATCTGGCCGATGGCATCTCGGGCGACACCTGGAACCAGCGTTTCAGCAAGCGCACTGAAGACGGGTCGCCGCATCCGGACATGCAGCTGAACCTGATCAACGCCCGTGTCAGCTCGCTTCTCGCTGAATCGCCGGACAGGCGGGCGCTGGCTGGCGACCAACTGCACGTTGACCTCGACCTGAGTGATGCCAACGTCCCAGCCGGAACCAAGTTGGCGCTTGGATCTGCTGTCATCATGGTGACCGACCAGCCTCACACCGGTTGCGCCAAGTTCACTCAACGGTTCGGACTTGAAGCGCATCGCTGGGTCAACTCACCCGTCGGCCGCGAACTGAACCTGCGAGGGATCAACGCTCGCGTGGTTACACCGGGCACCATCCGTCCCGGGGATTCGATCACGAAGCTGGCCTGACCCGCTTCGACGGCACGCCGGCGCCGACAGGAGTACGGTGGCAATCATGCGCTTCGGGTTCGTGGTTCCCCACGGCGACGCAGCAGACGTCGCCGAGATGGCAGCAATTGCCGAGGAAACTGGTTGGGATGGTCTCTTCGTGTGGGAGGGCATCTACGGGGTGGACGCGTGGGTCTCCCTCGGTGCGGCTGCCGTACGCACATCCACGCTTCGGCTCGGAACTCTGCTCACTCCGGTCTCGCGGCGCAAGCCATGGGAACTCGCCGGCCAGGTCGCGACGGTTGATCGGTTGTCGGCCGGCAGAGTGACCTTGTCAGTCGGGCTGGGCGCGATCGACACCGGCTTTGCCGAATTCGGCGAGGAATGCGACCGCAAGACTCGGGCCGAAATGATGGACGAAGGGCTGGAGATCATGACCCGGCTGTGGACCGCTGAACCGGTCACATTCGCCGGCCGGCACTACAGCCTGACGCCGAGCGACTTTCCCGGGATCAAGCACGTCGTCCAGCAGCCGCACCCGCCGGTGTGGTGTGTCGGCGCCTTGGGCTCCGACCGTTCGATGGCGAGGGCGCTGGCCTGGGACGGCTTACTGCCCCAAGTGGTTGAAGACGGAAAGGCCCGCCAGGCAACGCTCGAGGAGCTGATCGCGGCGAGACCCTCGATCCTGGCCCAGACAGGAGATCGGCCGTTCGACATCATCGTCGAAGGCAGCTACCAAGAGCACTCCCCCGCAGCCTGGATGGAAGCCGGTGCGACCTGGTGGATCGAAAGCCTGTGGGATTCAATGCACGGCCCAGATCCGATCGGCGCCTCGATGGACCGCCTCCGCGACGGCCCTCCCGCAATCGCCTGAGGCCCTCCCGCACGTACCTGCCGAATAGGGTCGGTCGAATGACGACTGGCTGGAACTTTGCCGAGATCTGGGAACGCCACGCAGAACGATTTCCGGACGCGGTCGCCCAGATCCAAGGTGACCGGACGTATTCATGGAGTGAGTTCGACCGACGCGCCGATGGAGTTGGAGCAGCGTTCTTGTCAGACGGCGCAGTCCACCAGGACAAGGTGGCCCACTATCTGTACAACTGCCCCGAGTATCTGGAGAGCATGTTCGGTATGTACAAGGCCGGGCTGGTGCCGATCAACACCAACTACCGTTACACCGACGACGAGATCGTCTACCTGTGGGACAACGCTGATGTGGTGGGCGTGGTGTTTCACGGTTCGTTCGCCGGGCGATGTGACGGCCTGCGCCATCGGCTTCCAGGCATCCGTACGTGGATCTGGGTCGACGACGGTACGGACCAATGCCCGGTGTGGGCGACGCCGTACGAGTCGGCCGCCGCCGGTGCGACCGGACGGACGATCGCACCGTGGGGACGTAGCCCCGATGACCTCTACATGCTGTACACCGGCGGGACGACCGGTATGCCAAAGGGGGTGATGTGGCGCCAGGACGACGTGATCGGCAGTCTCGACGCGGCGTCGAAGAACCCACTTCCCGACCTACCTGGATGGGATGTATTGGAGCAACGGGTTTCAAAGCCCGGGCCGCGCAACCTGCCGGCCGCGCCGCTCATGCATGGCACCGGAGCGTTCAACGCGATGTGGAATCTTTGCCTCGGAGGAAGTGTCATCACGATGCAAGGACGCAGCTTCGACCCGGTGGAACTGCTGGACACCGTGCAGCGTCATCGCGTCGGCAGCATCTCGATCGTCGGCGACGCGTTCGCCAGGCCGATGCTGCGCGCTCTGGATGCCCAACCGGATCGATGGGACGTCTCGTCACTTCGTGTGCTGGTCTCCAGTGGCGTGATGTGGTCGGCGACGACCAAGGCTGGTCTGTTGCGCCACAACAGCCGATTGATCATGATCGACAGCTTGGGCAGCAGCGAGGCAATCGGGATGGCGAACAACACAACCAGTTCTGACGGCGCCGGCCAGAACGCGACGTTCGTGCTCAGCGGCCATACGAAGGTGTTGACCGACGACGGTCGCGAGGTCGTGCCGGGCAGTGGGGAGCGTGGTCGGGTTGCGCTGCGGGGCCGCACTCCGATTGGTTACTACAAGGATCCTGAGAAGAGCGCATCCACGTTCATCACGTTCGAGGGTGTGCGGTGGAGCATTCCCGGGGACTTCGCGGAAGTAGACGCGGACGGCAGCGTTCGCTTGCTCGGCCGGGGTAGCCAGTGCATCAACACTGGCGGCGAGAAGGTCTACCCAGAGGAAGTGGAAGAAGCATTGAAGTCACATCCAAGCGTTGCCGACGCAGCAGTGGTTGGACTGCCCGACGAGCGTTTCGGCGAAGCAATCACGGCGCTGGTCGAGGCCGATAGCGGCGCCACGATCGACGAAGCGGAACTGATCCGCCACGTCCGGCTCCACCTCGCCGCGTACAAAGCACCCAAGCGGATCTTCGAGATCGCCAGCATCGGCCGCGCGGCGAACGGAAAACTCGACTACAAACGACTCAAGGACCACGCCGTTGCCGCCTTGCTTCAGGCATGACGGCTCGAACCTCCACGCCCTGAACTTGGTTTTTGCCCTGACATGCTCGCAATTCATTTTTGCTCACGCGGCACCGGCGACTACACGTCCCTCGTACCGATCTTCGTCCGGTAGCGCACAACCCGCGGCGGTGCGGGTGGTGCGCAACGGCGCAGCTCGGTAGCTTCTTGACCCATGACTGACGTGGGTTTCGACGGCAAGGTAGCGATCATCACCGGGGCGGGCGGTGGCCTCGGCCGCCAGCATGCGCTGCTGCTGGCATCACGAGGGGCGCTCGTCGTGATCAACGATCTCGGCGGGTCAGTCGATGGAACGGGCAGTGACAAGGGTGCTGCAGAACACGTGGTCGACGAGATCAAGGCTGCGGGCGGCGAAGCGGTTGCCGACACCAACAGCGTGTCGACGCCAGAGGGCGGCGCAGCGATCGTGCAGACCGCAATCGACGCCTTTGGCCGGGTCGATATCGTCATCAACAACGCCGGCATCCTGCGTGACAAGGCATTCCACAACATGACGCCTGACCTCGTCGATCCTGTGCTCGCGGTGCACCTCAAGGGTGCGTTCAACGTCACCCAGGCAGCATGGCCGTACATGCGCGAGCAGAAGTTCGGCAGAGTGATCAGCACGTCGTCGGCCGCTGGCATCTTCGGCAATTTCGGCCAGGCAAACTACGGCGCAGCCAAGATGGGCCTCGTCGGCCTCACTCGGGTGCTGGCGGTCGAAGGTGCCAAGTACAACATCACCGCAAATGCGATCGCTCCGCTTGCGTTGACTCGGATGACCGAAAGCCTGCTCGGTGGGCTAGGCGACAAGCTGGATCCAGCGCTCATCTCGCCGCTCGTCACGTACCTCGTCAGCGCCGAGTGCGACGTCACCGGCCGGGTCTTCAGCGTTGGTGGCGGCCGAGTCGCAGAAGTGTTCATCGCCGAGACGCAGGGCTACCACCACGCCAATCTGACTCCAGAAGACGTTCGCGACAATTGGGCAACGATCACCGAACGCTCTGGCTACGCCGTGCCGACCAACCTGGGAGAAGAAACCGGTCTCTTCCTCAGCGCCTTGAAGTAGTCGGCAACGTGCCCATTGGAGTGAGTGTCGACGAGTTCCGATCCGAGGCGTCGGCTTGGATCGAAGCCAACCGTCACTCTGCGCCGCGTGACTACGGCGCGATCTGCCCGCCGGATCTCATCGACGCGGGAGTGGACTGGCAGAAGCGGATCTTTGCCGCAGGCTTCGCTGGAATCCACTGGCCGGCAGACCACGGCGGTCGAGGACTCTCGATCGAACATCAGGCGGCGTGGCTCCAAGAGTGTGCGATTGCCGGGGTCCCTCCGTTTCTGAACATGGTCGGACTCGTTCTGGCGGGTCAGTCGATTCAGCGATTCGGTACGCCAGAGCAGCAGGCCGAGCATCTTCGACCGACGCTTGACGCAAGTCGGGTCTGGTGTCAACTGTTCAGCGAACCGGGAGCCGGCAGCGACCTCGGTGGTCTGTCCACTCGCGCCGAGCGCGACGGGGACCGCTTCGTCGTCAATGGTCAAAAGGTCTGGTGCAGCGGTGGTCGCTACAGCGACTGGGGAATCCTGATGGCCAGGACCAACCCGGATGCGAAAAAGCACGACGGCATCTCGTTCTTTCTGATCCCAATGAACCTGCCCGGTGTGGACATTCGGCCGCTCAAGCAGATGACCGCCGAAGCCGAGTTCGACGAGGTGTTCTTCACCGATGTCGACCTGCCGATGGAGTATCTGCTCGGGCCGTTGAATGGCGGCTGGGGAGTAGGCATGGCGGTCTTGACCAATGAGCGCGGCCACATCGGATCCAGCGTCATCGGGCTGGAGCGTCGGCTGGAATCGATGGCCCGTCTGGGCGAAGGTCGAACCCTCGGCGCCGTGCAGCGGCAGTCCCTCGCTGGCCTGCTCGCACGGGGCAGCGCATTCAAATCGATGGGCCAACGGCAAGGTCCGGTTGCATCGACGGCCGGGTCGTTGATGAAGCTGGGCATCACCGAGATGATGTTCGACGCCGCGATGCTGCGTGGCGACCTGGCCGGCGCCGCGGCGATGCTGAACGGTCCCGAGTCGTATGGGATGCTTGCAGCGCCTGGCGGGCGGATCGCCGGCGGGACCAGTCAGGTTCAGCGCAACATCATCGGGGAACGACTACTCGGACTCCCCCGCGAGCCAACAGGAAAGTGAGTTGACGATGAGCTTCGACGACGCCGAACGAGACTCCAACGAGTCGCCACCGAACAGTGCCAAGAGCGGCAAGAGCGGTCCGAGTGCTGCACTCATCGCCCTGGCCGTGGTCATCGCGCTGGGAGTGATCTTCTTCTTTCAGAACGGCGAGTTGACGCGGATCGATTTCTTGTTCTTCGAGAGGCGCACCACGATCCGGTTCTCGATCCTCATCGCGATCGCGATCGGCATCTTGCTCGACCGACTGTTCAGCATCTGGTGGCGACGTCGCCGACGCAACCGGGCCTGAACTATCAATGGACCATCGGACACTAGAAAATCGAAAACTGGACAATCGGATCTACGACTTCGGCGGGGCCGGACCCACTGTGCTGTTCGCCCACGCGACCGGCTTCCACGCCCACTGTTGGACCTCCGTCATAGCTCACCTCGAAGATCTCCACAGCGTTGCGTATGACGCACGAGGCCACGGGGACACGCCGGTCGGTTCCGATTGGGACACCGCTGGAGCCGTCGATTGGCGTGGCTACGGAGCCGATGCGGCTGCAGTCGCCGCAACGCTGAACGACGATGGGCCTGTCCTCGGCGTCGGGCACAGCATGGGTGGGGCGGCGCTGCTGATGGCTGCGCTCGATGCCCCTCATCTCTTCCGCGGATTGGTGGTGTACGAGCCGATCGCAATGCCTGCCGACGCCGTGGCACCCGGCGGCGACAACAACTTCCTCGCCAATGGCGCCAGACGACGTCGAAGTACCTTTGCGTCGTTCGAAGAGGCGATCGGCAACTTCAGCGCCAAGCCGCCGCTGAACGTACTGACGGCGGAGACGATGGAGGCCTACGTCCGCTTCGGGTTCGCCGAAGGCGACGACGGCCAGGTTCACTTGAAGTGCCGGCCAGAGCACGAGGCGCGCACGTATGAAGCAGGCGGCAACCACGGCACGTGGGAGCGCCTCGCCGAAATCACGGTGCCGGTCTGGGTCATGTGCGGAGAATCGCAACCCATGCAGCCTTCTGCCAGGACGCGCGAACTGGCGAGCCGCATTCCTGGATCACGGTTCATTCAACTCGACCACCTCGGCCACTTCGGGCCGATGCAGGCGCCAGCCGAGATCGCCGCCATCGTCGCCGAGGCATCCGCAGCATTCTGAGGACGCCGGCAGGCAATCCGGCAACTGTGTATGACCCCCCGTTTACGATGGGGCCATGTATCCCGTCCCCACCAGTCTGTCGCCGAGTCGGGTGGAGTCGTTTCTGTCGTGCCCGATGGCATTCCGTTTCTCCAGTATCGAGAAACTGCCAGAGCCGCCAGCGGCTCATATGACACGGGGTTCGCTCGTCCATCGCGCACTTGAACTCTTGTTCACCCTGCCAGCAGCGCAGCGCACGCACCAGGCTGCGTTCGATTCGTTGGACGCGGCGATTGCCGAGTACCGCACAGATCCAGACTTCACCGATCTGAATCTCACCGAAGCACAAGCAACGACGTTCTTCGCCGAGGCAGTTGACCTCGTCCACGCGTACCTTCGGATGGAGGACCCTCAGTCGATCCGCGAAATCGGTCTCGAACTCCGTCTCGAAGCGCCGGTCGGCGAACTGATGCTACGCGGCATCATCGACCGACTCGAACTGGACGCCGATGGTGGTCTGGTCGTCACCGACTACAAGACCGGTCGTGCCCCAAGCGCGAACTACGAGCAAAGCAAGATGACCGGCATCCACTTCTACTCGTTCCTGTGCGAGGCGTTGTTCGGTCAGCGGCCGTCGAAGATTCGGCTGATGTATCTCAAGACTGGCGAGGTGATCGAAGCGACACCGTCGGCGCAGTCGGTTCGATTCGTCACCACGCGAACCCAAGCCGTCTTGAAGACCATCGAGAAGGCGTGCACCACCGGCAACTTCCAACCACGGACCAGCACGTTGTGCGGAAATTGTGCGTTCAAGCAATGGTGCCCCGCGTTCGGAGGCGATCCGGCACTGGCCGCGATCGAGGCACCGCGTTCGTTCGCCACGGTGTTCGCGGCGTGACTCCGACGTGAGCAGCCGAGTCGACAGTTTCGACGATTGGGCCGATCAGCAGCTCGAACGAATCCGAGGCAATCCAGCGGCCGACCTGATCTTCACCAACGCCAGCCACCTCGGCGACTTCAGCCTGATCTGGCACATCATTGGTGCCGCCCGCGGGATCACCAGCGACCGCAGAGCGAATCAGGCGTTTGCGCTCTCGGCGGTGCTCGGCGTCGAGAGTCTGTTGGTCAACCAGGGCATCAAGCGCCTGTTCAGGCGCCAACGTCCCACCGAGACAGGCGATGCGCGATACGAAATCCGCAAACCATCCACCAGCAGTTTCCCGAGCGGACATGCGTCCTCCGCATTTGTCGCCGCGACGCTGCTCAGCGCTTGGGGTGGCCGACGCACGGCCCCCGCCTGGTTCGGGATCGCCGCAGTGGTCGCCGTCAGCCGCGCCTACGTACGCATCCACCACGCGAGTGACATCATCGGCGGCGCTGTGGTCGGCCTCACCCTCGGTCGGGTCGCCCAGCGAGTTCTTCGGCGTTGCACCCTCGATCGCTGACACCCCCGTGGCCGGGTTTGGCAACTTCAATGGGCGACCCGGGCTGACCGGGGCGCGACAATGGTCCGTGGCGTAACCTCGGCCCCATGGTCCAGCCCACCTTCGACACCAAAGTCTTCGATCCCAAGATGTCCGACGCAGAGGGCTTGATGTGGCGGATGGAGAAGGATCCGCATCTGTCCTCCACCTTCGCCAATGTCACGGTGTTGGACCGTCAGCCAGACTTCGAGATGCTGGTGCGCCGGATGGAACATACGACCTGGCTCGTGCCCCGGCTCCGCCAGCGGGTTCAATCCGCTCCTGCCAATCTGACGGCTCCGACATGGGTCAGCGACAGCAACTTCGATATCCGCTTCCACGTACGCCACCTCGCGTTGCCCAAGCCCGGGTCGATGCGTCAACTGTTGGAACTGGCCAGCCTGATCACCAATGATCCATTCGATCGCACCCGACCGTTGTGGCAATTCGTGATCGTCGACGGCCTCAAAGGCGGCAAGTCTGCGCTGATCCAGAAGTTGCACCACACCATCGCCGACGGCGAGGGGATGGTGCAGTTGAGCCTCGCGTTCCTCGACTTCGACCGAGACGCTCCAGAGCCACCGCCCTTCGACTCGGATGCGATGGCCGAAGATCCCGACCACCGATCTGCCACTGGAGCGGACATGGTTCGTGACGTGGTCAAGGGCAGTATGCGGATGCCGCTCGGGATGCTTCGCCAGTTCCGCGGCCTCCTCGCAGATCCCACCCATATCCCCGATGCCGGCAACGCAGCGGCCGAGACGGTTCGGGGTGTGGTCAGCCAACTCAGCGATGTCGACCAGGCCCGGTCCCCGCTGTGGACCAAGCGGTCACTCCAACGACGGATCGAGACGCTGCGCGCGCCGTACGCCGAGACCCGTGCCACCGCCAAGAAACTCGGTGGAAAGTTGAATACGGCGTTTCTCACCGTCGCTGCGGAGGGCGCGAGTCGGTATCACATTCAAATGGGCGCTCCGGTCGACATGCTGCGCTCGTCGATGGCAATCAGTACCCGCAGTGAGTCCTCTGGCGCGAATGCGTTCTCGCTCGTCCGGATGCTGATCCCGACCGGCGAAATGCCCATCGCTGATCGTTTTCTCGCGATTCAGGAAGCCTCCAGTGTCGCCCGCGGCAGTTCTGGTTCTGCATCGTTGGCGACACTTGCGGCGGTGGCGTCAGCACTGCCCACATCGTTAGTCACGCGGCTCGCGAGGACTCAAGCCCAGACGGTGGACTTCGCAACCAGCAACGTTCGTGGCTCACCGATTCCGATGTACGTGGCCGGCGCCCAGTTGCTCGAGAACTACCCGGTCGGACCGCTTGGTGGCGTTGCATTCAACCTCACCTTGCTGAGCTATCACGGCAGCTTGGACATGGGTATCAATATCGATACCGCCGCCGTCACGGACCCAGACCTCTTGCACTCCTGCCTTGACAGCGCGTTCAAGGACTTCCTCGCCCTCTGAAACTGGGCCCTCTGAGAAGAGGCTGGCCGCAGTGGTAGTCAGGCGGTGGCGACTGGCGCCGGATGCGTGAGCAACGAGCGCACGTCCAGCAACAGATCTGCAACTTCGCCAGAGGACACGAGTTCTCGGCGCAGCATCTCACCCAGCGCTTTATCGATAACCGCCAAGGCCTCGCTGATCACTGCCTCGATCACTGCCTCGTTCGTGTCGGTCATCGAATGCTCCTTCTGAGGTGTCCGCGTGGTGCTTTGGTTGGTCACAAGCGTCACCGTAACCCGGTGCTGCCTGCTGTATAGGCATAGTAACGGTGAACAGTTGATTTCCGGATCGCGCCCCGTTCAAACCAAAGCGAACTGGCCGATGTCACATACCATCGCACTCATGGATCTCTCCCGCAAGCACGTCATCGTCACAGGCGCAGCCAATGGCATCGGCCGAGCCCTGGCCCTTCGGTTCCACGACGCGGGGGCCAACGTCGTCGTCGCCGACGTCGATGGTGCCGGCTGCCAACTCGTTGCCGCATCCCTCAATGGCCGGCGGCCGGATTCAGCACTGGGCGTCGTCGCAGACGTGCGAACCGAGCAGGGCAACATCGACCTGATCCAAACGGCGCAAGGCGCGTTCGGCACGGTCGATCTGTTCTTCGCCAACGCGGGGATCGGCATCGGCACCGACCTGGACACACCGGAGGATGTCTGGAACGCATCGTTCGACATCAACGTTCACGCCCATCGCTGGGCCGCCAAGCACCTCCTCCCCACCTGGTTGGAGCGTGGCGAGGGCTACTTCTGCTCGACCGCTTCCGCGGCCGGTCTGCTCTCACAGATCGGTTCCCTGCCATACAGCATGACCAAGCACGCCGCTGTGGCGTTCGCCGAATGGATCAGCCTCACATACGGGGACCGAGGCATCCGCGTCAGTTGCCTGTGCCCACAGGGAGTCAATACGAACATGCTCAACCAGGGCGACGTTCCCGGTGCCGGGCTCTCCAGCAGTGTGGTGCGCTCCGCTGGGACCGTCCTCGAACCGGCAGACGTCGCCGACGCTGCAATTGCGGTGATCGAGGCCGAGACATTCCTCATTGCGCCGCATCCCGAAGTGCTCACCTATTGGGGCCGCAAGGTGACCGACTACGACCGTTGGTTGGGCGGCATGCGCAAACTGCAGGCACGAATCTCCGCGAGTTGACGCTCCACGCCTCGTTGTGGCAATTGAGCCGACCGTAGGGTCACTCGGATGGGAGTTCGCCTCGATCCATCCGACGAATACATGCACGAACTGGGCCCCGAGTCCAACTTCAACGAGAGCATGTACATCAACTGTTTCGACCCGGTCAGCCAGGTCGGGGGCTGGTTCCGGATCGGCAACCGGGCGAACGAGGGCTATGCCGAGATGACGGTATGCCTGTATCTGCCCGCCGGTGATGGACAACCCAAGCGGGTTGGTTTCATCTACAAGCGTCCGGCGATCGACAACAATGATGCCTTCGATGCCGGAGGTCTGACGTGGACAATCGTGAAGCCTTTCGAGGAACTGAAGGTCGACTACGTGGGCAAGGTGGTGCTGCTCGATGATCCGCTGCAGATGGCGAACCCGAAAGAGGCCTTTACCAACAATCCCTACGCTGCCTGCGACGTCCATCTCACCTTCACCGGCCAAGGCCGCCCGAGCATGTTCGGCGGTGAACCCGACGAGCCGCATGAGACCCCGGGCGAAGAATTTGCCAAGGGGCACTACGAGCAGTTGATCGCTGCGACAGGCACGATTCGGGTCGGTGATCAGGAGTGGGAAATCAATGGCAACGGCTTGCGCGATCACTCGTGGGGGCCCCGGTACTGGCAGGCACCGTGGTATTACCGATGGTTGACCGCGAACTTCGGTCAAGACCTCGGGTTCATGGCAAGCCGGGTCGCAAAGAAGGATGGGCCGGGCACAAGGGGCGGATTTGTGTGGGATGGCGGGCAGATGCACTATTGCGACCACGTCGAGGTCAGTACCGAATTCGGTACCGACGGCAGCTATCACGAGCGGATCAACGGCGTGCTCCGCTCGTCGAGGAGTAATCGCGAATGGAACTTCACTGGCGAGGTGATGAACCTGATCCCGCTCCGCAATCGCCGCCAGGACCCCGACGGCAACTGGTTGGTCACCCGGATCAGTGAGGGAATGACGCGCTGGACTCTTGCGGGCTCAACGCAGCCCGGCCATGGGACCGACGATCACGTGGTGGGCTACGGAATGAGCGAGTACCTCGATCAGATCATCGACGATCAACCGGTGGGCATCGGCGAATAGCGCGACCCCTGCCGTCCTTTCAGAAATGAGATGACGTCGGGAAAGCCATCAGGATCCTGATAGAAGCCGGCATGGCCGCCGTCGAGAAGACGGAATTCGGCGCCGGGAATCCGTGAAGCGATCGCCTCGCCGTTCGATGGTGGGGCAATACCGTCGAAGCGACCAGACACGACGAGCGTCGGGCACGAAATTCGTCCGAGACGTTCGAACACATCGTGCTGGCTTCGCGCCTGCATCTGCAATCGCTCACCGCGCCTGACGTCGGCTGACTTGATCGCTTTCGCACCACTGGACATGGCGTCTGCAAACACCTGATCCGCGGGGTGCTCGGCCAACCACTCAGGCGTGAAACGGGTATCGATCAATGTCAGCCGGACCCGCGCCAGTTCGTCCGGGGCCAGATCGGCAAGCGTGTGCAGCGGATACGAGGAACCGCCTGCTCCCCCCGACGAGGTCACGAGCAATGCCAGTCGCTCGATCCGCTCCGGAACCGTGACCGCCAACTCTTGGGCAACCATGCCTCCGAAGCTGATGCCGATCACACTGAACGTGTCCCAGCCGAGATGATCAGCGAGTGCGGCGGCGTCAGAGGCGTAATCGGACATCGTGTATGGACCGTCGGGAATCGAAGTCAGACCGAGTCCGCGCTGGTCATGAGCAGCCAGGTCGAAGTGCTTGGCGAGCATCTTGGTCATCGGGGCTGTTCTTGCCAACGTGGCACCGGACCCATTGAGGAAGAGCAGACGATTCCCTTCGCCACTTCGCTCGAAAAAGATGTCGATGCCGTTGAGATGCGCGTTGGCCACCGCCGAACCATATTGCCCGTAGCGTCAGCGTATGGCGTCGAACCAACCGATCCGGGCCGTGCCAGGTCCAGACCAAGAGAGCGTTTGGGACTATCCGCGTCCGCCGGCAGCGGTGCCGACGTCGGCCCACATTCGCGTCGTCCACGCCGGCGTGACCATTGCGGATACTCGGGCAGCGATCAGAGTTCTCGAGACCAGCCAGCCACCGGCGTTCTATATCCCCAGAGCCGACGTCGTCGAGGGGCATCTGCGCCCTGGCTCGGGCAGTTCATGGTGCGAATGGAAGGGTCCCGCGACGTACTGGTCGGTCGATGCCGATGGCGAGTTCGTCACCAACGCTGGCTGGAGCTATGAGAGTCCGACCCCGCACTTCGCCGCCATAACCGGCTACGTCGCGTTCTACGCTCGACTTCTCGATGAGTGCTGGGTTGATGACGAGCGGGTCGTCGCCAACCCCGGATCGTTCTACGGCGGCTGGATCACATCTTCCGTCGTTGGCCCGTTCAAGGGAGATCCGGGAACCGAGTACTGGTAGCGGCGGTTTACTCCTCGGCCGCGGTGGCGGCGGAGCTCACTGCACTTGCCGACTGCTGCGATGCAGCTTCGACGATCTCGCTGATCGAACGCGAGGGCGTGCGGCCACTTGCGATGTCATCGTTGACCATCGCCGAACTGATCGTGAACACGTCGGTCTGGCCCTTCTTCTGGAGGGCGGCCACGCTGCTCAACGCAGTCTCCACCCGCTCTGCCTGGGACCGTTTGCCGTGCGCCGATACCAGGCTGCCAGCGATCTGCAACTCGCGATCGAGATCAGCCACCAGTTCGTTGAGCTTCTTGCGACCAGTAGGAGTCAAGCTTTCGGTAGGGATCATTGTCCGAGTCTCCCACATCGAAGGCCGAATTCACACCCCTGATGCCGTCATTGCAGGTTCGTTGCCGCCAGAAAGCGAGTGGCAATATCGGCATCACCGACCACGTCGATGACATCCGTGCCCACTCGCCGCCACAGGCTGAGAAGCAAGTTGCTGGCATCGCCGCGCAGTGCGCAGTCACCTTTGGCGTGCTCACGGGTGACCTCGTATCCCCCACTGGTCGGTCGAATTGTCCATTCGCCAGGCGTATCACCGCAGTGAATGTGTACGGATCCATCGACCGGTGCCGAGCCCTCCGCGACGTCGTCGAGGAAGTGTTCGAGGAATTCGTCGATGCCATCGCTTGCCAAGATCGGGTCGATCGGGACTGATCGCCCAGCCGCTTGTTCCGCATCCCAGCGGTGCACCGCCGTCTCGTGCGCCATTCGACGAATCACGAACGCAACGTCATGCTGCGCTGACCACGTCCACACCTCGGCCGACGGATCAGTCTCGGACAGTACGGCGACGACCCGCTCGAACGACTGGTCGTAGTAGGCCAGCAGTTCGCCATCGGGAACCTGCTCGATTCGAACGACCTGGTCCCAGGCCGTCGCTCGTTGGCTGACGATGTTCGCCCAGAAGTAGTGCACCTCGCTGAGGTGCCAGAGCAGATCACGGACGGTCCAACCTGGGCACGACGGAACCGGGGCATCAAGGTCGCTTCCGGCAATGGCCGCACGAAATGCTGCTCCGTCGCAACGAAGAGCGGCCAAGAACTCAGAATTGTCCATCGGCACATCTCAGCACACAGCACGCTCCGACCGCGTGTGTGGCGGGTACCGTCTGGCCATGATCGAGACCAGCAAGCACGCCGAGATCGCCGAGCGCATCATCGGCGGCGTCGTCACAGCAGCGACACCGGCCGTGTCGCCGGATGGAACACTGATTGCGTTCGTCGTCGCGACCACGAACTTCACGACGAACAAGGGCCGCACCCAACTGTGGCTTGCCAGGACCGACGCCAGCGCGGCGCCGCGGCCCCTGACAAGCGGCGAGAAGAACGATTCGCAGCCGACATGGTCACCCGACGGACAGAGTCTGGCCTTCGTGTCAGCCCGCGGCGAGAACAAAGGTGAAGCAACGCTGCATGTCCTTCCGATGCACGGACCCGGCGAGATCCGAACGGTTGCCACAATGAAAGACGGGTGCGGTGACGTCTCCTTCAGTCCGGACGGGATGTTGCTGGCCTTTACGAGCCGAATCCGTCACGAACGCTATGAGGCCGACGACGAACGTTCGCAGTCCCCCCGCAAGGTCGATCGCTTCTTCTCCAGGCTCAACGGCGAGGACTGGGTCTTCGATCGGCCCAAACACGTCTATGTCGTGGCGGCTGACGGCACGTCGGCACCTCGCAACCTGACCCCCGGCGACTTCCAGCACAGCGGCACGGCGTGGTTGGCTGACTCCAGCGCGATCATCACGTCTGCACAACGCCACGACACGTGGGACCTCGACCTCGCCGCCGACTTGTACCTCGTGTCGCTGGACGCCGAAATTTCGGCACTCACCCACCAGACAGGCATCTACTCGAACCCCTCGGTGTCACCCGACGGAACCCGTGTTGCGCTGCTGGGCCACGATGACCCGTCGGTCGATCCGCAGAACGAGCACATCGGAATCATCACCCTCGCACATGGGAAATTGGAGTGGGTCAGCCGCGGCCTCGATCGAACATTCATGCCAACCAGCGGAGCCGTGTCGCCGGTTTGGCTGGACGACTCTCGGCTGCTCGGGAGTGCAGAGGATCGGGGCACCGGTCACATCTACGAGATTTCGGCCGACGCGTCACAGGCACCTGTGGCAGTCACTGTCGGTGCTCGGTGGGTGCGGTCATGGCACCACGCCGCTGGCACCCTCGCCATGACGATCAGTACCGTCGACCGCCCCGCCGAACTGTTCGTTGTCGTCGACGGAGTCGAGCGTCGTTTGACCAATCTCTCCGACAGCTACGTCGCGACGGTCAAGCCACTTCCGTGGGAACACTTCCTGGTCCCGACGACCGACGGCGGGCTGGAGATCGATGCCTGGATCATGCGTCCAGTCGATTTCGACGAATCATCGAAGTACCCGGTCATCCTCAACGTTCATGGGGGTCCTCATACCCAATACGGCGAGGCTTTCTTCGACGAGGCCCAGTTCCAGGCGGCTGCCGGATTCGTCGTGGTGATGAGCAATCCCCGTGGTGGCAGCGGCCGTGAAGAGTCCTGGGGGCAGGCCATTCTCGGTCCGCAGCATCCAGTCGCGCCCGGCACCGGTTGGGGATCCGTCGATGTCGACGATGTGCTTGCCGTGCTGGATGCCGCGCTCGACCGGTACACGTTCTGCGATCGCCACCGAGTGGGTATGCAGGGTGGCAGCTACGGCGGGTATATGGCGACGATGCTCGCCGGTCGCCACAGCAGGCGCTTCAAGGGCATCTGCAGCGAGCGGGCGGTCAACAACTTGCTCAGCGAAGATTGGAGCAGTGACATCGGCACGGTCTTCCGTGTCCAGCACGGCCCGACTCACATCGATGCACCGCAAGAGTACGAGCGGATGTCGCCAATCCGCCATGTACGCGATATCACCGTGCCGATGCTGTTGATCCATAGCGAGAACGACTTGCGCTGCCCGATCTCGCAGGCCGAGGAACTGTTCATGGCGCTCCGCCTGCTCGGCCGAGATGTCACCTTCTACCGATTCCCCGGAGAGACGCACGAATTGTCGCGTACCGGTTCGCCAATCCATCGTCGTCAGCGGGCCGAAATCATCCTCGACTGGTTCGCCGACAAACTTGCGGTTTCCTGAGCGTTGTTCGATCTGACTGTCAATCAGCCTCGAGCCAGGCGTCGATCAGCTTGCGGGCAATGCTGATTCGGGGAGGAATATTGGGGAGTTGGTCGCGGCGATACCAGTTCGCGTCGAGGATCTCGGATGGGTCGCACTGGATCTCACCTCCCGAATAATCGGCGTGGAAACCCAACATCAAACTGTGCGGGAATGGCCACGGCTGGCTTCCCCAGTAACGAACGTTGTTGACGTCGAGTCCCACTTCCTCTCGCACTTCGCGAACCACCGCATCCTCCAACGACTCTCCCGGCTCCACGAAGCCGGCGAGGCAGCTGTACATCGGACCCCGGAACTGAACACCTTGGGCCAGCAGCGCTTCCTGATCGTCACCCTCGCCGCGAGTGACGAGGGTGATCATCGCTGGCGCCAATCGGGGAAAGGCCATCAACCCGCACGACGGGCACTTCATCGCCCGTTCGCCAGGCAACATGTCGTTCGGTGTGGCGCATCGGCCACAGAACCGGTGAGTTCTCGCCCATTCGACGATCTGCACGGCCCGACCGGCGACCATCCATTCGACCTCGGACGCTCGGCCGAAATAGCTGTACAGATCAGCCGCTGCGCCATCGGCGGGATCATCGCCGCGAGGGACGTCGATACCCCACACGGCCTCGCCGTCGAGCACCCCGAGGAAGTGCTGCCCCCATGCCGGATCGACCGGTTCATGGTGGACCCACACGCTTGATCCAACGACATGGACGTAGCGATGAACGTCGGGCAACGTGGTCGGCGGATTGACGAGTGACACAAATGTCTGGAGCTGCTCTGGCACGCCTTCAGCATGGCATGCCGATATAGCGTGACCGAATGCAATCAAACGTGGTCATCGTCGATGCAGTCCGCACCCCAATCGGCCGTCGAAGTGGCGGGTTGTCGTCAGTTCATCCGGCGGACTTGCTCGGCGTCGTGCAGAAGGCGCTGATCGATCGGACAGGTCTCGATCCAGCGCTCGTTGGTCAAGTCGTGACCGGGTGTGTCAGCCAGGTCGGGGCGCAGGCATTCAATATCGGCCGCACGGCCTGGCTTGCCGCCGGTCTCCCTCAATCTGTGGCCAACACCACCGTGGACACCCAGTGCGGGTCCAGCCAGCAGGCGACGGGACTTGCTGCGGCCCTCGTCGGAGCCGGTGTCGTCGACATCGCAATCGCCTGCGGCGTGGAAACGATGAGTCGAATCCCGATCGGCAGCAGCGGTGGGAAGAAGCTCGGCTTCGGAGTTCCGATCCCAAAGCCGTACTTCGGCCAGTACGAGATGACCTCGCAGTTCGAAGGCGCTGAACGGATCGCCGACAAGTGGGGCATCACTCGCCAAGACGCCGACGCGTTCGGGCTGGCCAGTCAGCAGCGGGCGATCAGTGCATGGGACCAGGATCGTTTCAGCGGACAGTACGTGACGGTCGAGGCGCCTGATCTCGACGAAGATGGCAAACCAACCGGCACGACTCACACGGTGTCCAAGGACGAGGGCCTGCGCGAAACCACCATCGAAAAGCTTGCATCGCTCAAGCCGGTCGCACGCGAGGACGGCGTTCATACCGCCGGGAATGCATCCCAGATCAGCGACGGTTCGGCCGCGGTGCTGATGATGACCGAAGAACGCGCCATCGAACTCGGGCTGACGCCACGGGCTCGCATCGTCGACACGTGTCTGGTTGGTACGGATCCGGTTCTGATGCTCACTGGACCCATCGACGCGACGCAGAAGCTGCTCGGCCGAACAGGGATGTCGATCGACGACATCGACGTCTTCGAGATCAACGAGGCGTTTGCATCCGTGGTGCTGGCCTGGGCCAAAGAAGTCGGTGCAGACCTCACCAAGACGAATCCGAACGGCGGCGCAATCGCGCTCGGCCATCCGCTTGGCGCAACCGGTGCGTTCCTGGTCACCAAGGCCCTCTATGAGTTGGAGCGGACCAACGGTCGCTACGGCCTGATCAGCATGTGCTGCGGCGGCGGTCTCGGTACGGGCACGATCATCGAACGCATGTAGACACATCTGCGCAGTCGGGCGATAGACATACGTCGATGAAGTTGTGGCCTGGCTGGCTCGTGGTGTTGGCCGCCGCATGTGGGGGCGGCCGTGATGCCACACCCGCGACCACCACCCCCAACCCAACGAGGGCAGCCGTCGAGACCAACGGTTCGATTCTCCGCGTCATCGACGGCGACACCGTCGACATCGATTTCGACGGCACGGAGGAACGCGTCCGCCTGATCGGCATCGACACACCCGAGACCAAGAAGCCGAACTCGCCGATCGAATGCTTCGGGCCCGAAGCCAGTGCGTTCACCAAGACTCTGCTCGCACGCGGCACGACAGTTCTGGTCGTTCGTGACGTCGAAGCCCGAGACGACTACGGCCGACTGCTCGGCTACATCTACCGCAGCGACGACGGGTTGTTCGTGAACCTCGAAATCGTCGCGAAGGGCTACGCGCAACCGCTGACCATCCCGCCGAACGTCAACTTCGCTGAGGATTTCGTCGAAGCGGCTCGGCTTGCCGAGGCGGCCGACATCGGCCTGTGGAGCGGCTGCAGCGGATAGCGTCGCCAACAATGCAAACACGTGCCGAACGCCTTGGACACAGCGC
>JANOQU010000651.1:0-9446 GCA_031422355.1 Actinomycetes bacterium | reverse complement strand
TGGTCGCTGACATCGACGACGTTCGACCCGATCGCGATCAGTGAACCGTCGGCATCGAGCACCGGGTAATACGAGACCAGCATGTGCGTCTGCCGATCAGAGTCCACTGCCCGCCCGACCACCGCGAGGTCGGTGACACGTTCGCCCGCCACCGTGGCCTGTAGGTGTTTCTCGGCTTCGTCGGCTAAACCACGCGGCAACAATTCCGCAGGTGTGCGGCCGATTTGGGCGCTTCTGGACAGACGACTCCTGGCTGCCAAGGATCGATTGACGAAGATCATTTTGAAGTCGAGATCGAAAACGGCGATACCGACGGGACTCTCATCGATCACCGACTGGAACAAGGTTGCGACTCGGTCCCGTTCGGTGCCGATGCGCCTGTTGTCGTTACGTAATTCGCGCTCGGCTACGGTCAGGCGTTCTCGTTGCTCGCGCAGCAACGAGACCCGCCGAACGCCGAAGGCTCCGGCGCCAGCGAGGGCAATGCCGCCGACGGTCGTGGCCACGACCAACAGCGCGAACGCGTCGTCACGGGCACTCTGGCCCCGGCGCGATGCTGCGTCGATCGCCAACTGCACTCGGTCGAGATCCGAACGAAACTGATCGAGTTGTCGTGCGCCGAGACCTTGTGCGACGGAGGCGCCAGCAGCGTCGGGATCTGTTCGGGCGAGCTCGATCTCGACATCGGCAGAACCCTGCTGCCACGCCCGCAGCGCTGCCTCTGCCGCGGCGACAAGCCCGCCAATCCGCGTCGGGGCCGGAAAGAGACCGCGCAGTAAGACAACCAGTTCGTCACTTCGTTCTCGGCCGGCAATGTAGGGGTCGAGAAATTTCGGATCGGACGTGATGACGAAGCCCCGTTGCGCAGTCTCTTGGTCGACCACGGAGACCAACAATTCGCGAACCGCGACCTGGCCCGGTCGCCACGTGGACTCGTCATCGTTCACGGCGTTGTATCGGGCACGCACCGCGAATCCGACCACCAATGCGGCAACGACGAGCACGATCACGATGAGCGCATATGCCCGGCGGACCGACCTCGGACGGCTCGTTGGATCGCGACGCAGCGGGGCGGAACTGTCAGCGGCCATCTGGTGCGCGAACCTAGCGCGTGGTTCGTCCGGCTCGATTCGGACCACTCACTCGAATTGTTGCCGCGTCATAGGTCGACTGGGTTGAGGTCGACTGGGTTGAGGTCGAACCGGCTGTCGTCACGACTGGTCGCCGCGATGAAGTGCGGAGAGTTCGTCGCGCAGCACACGCTTCAGCACTTTGCCCGTGTCACTGACGGGCAATTCGGTTCGGATGTCGATGATCGCGGGTCGCCGCGAGGAACGCAGGCGCGTCACCACGTAGTCGCTGAGCGCTTGTGGATCCACGTGATCGAGATCGTGAGGCACAACGACGCCTGCGACGACTTCGCCCCACTCCTGATCGTGAATACCGACGATGGCGCATTCGCGAACGGCCGGATGCTCCAGCAACACGTCTTCGATCTCACCCGGCGAAAGGTTCTCGCCACCGCGCACGATCACATCGTCGAGGCGACCCTCGACATAGAGATAGCCGCTCTCGTCGAACCAGCCCTCGTCGTTGGTTGCGAACCAACCTGCTCCGGGGCCTGCTCCGGCGATGCCGTGGTACTCACCAGAGACCTGCTCGCCACGTACCCAGATCTCGCCCCGCTCGGCTGCAGGCAGTACGGCGCCATCGGGACCGCGCACCGTGATCTCCACGGTCGGCAATGGCTGACCGACACTGCCGAGCCGCATGCGAACGTGCGATTCGTCGCTCGCCAGCGCTTCTCGATGGTCGGTGGGCGTCAGAATCGCAATCGACGAACTGGTCTCGGTCAATCCGTACGCGTTGACGAAGTCAACATCGGGCAACAGTGACAGGGCGCGCTGAATCACCGGCACCGGCATCCGCCCGCCGCCGTACGACAGGTGCTTGACCGCCGTCAGGCCGCCGCCGTCGCCACCCGTTGCCGGGTCGATTTCGTCGAGGATTCGACCGAGCATTGTCGGGACCGTCATCGCGTGCGTGATGTCTTCGGCCCGGGCGGTGCTGACCCAACTGGCGGGCGAGAACGCTGGCAACTGGACGAGGCGACGACCGCCGTAGACCGACGTCAGGATCGCCGAGATCCCAGCTATGTGATACGGCGGAACGCTGACAAGAGAAGCCTCGCGCTCGTCGGCTCCGAGAAATTCCACCGATCCGATCACATAGTTCGCGAGATGCCGATGACGCAGTACCGCTGCCTTGGGCTCACCGCTGGTTCCGCTGGTGTGCAGCAGAACCGCCACATTCTCTGGATCCGACGACCATTCGTCGTCTGGCACGTCGGCAGCGACGAGCGCCGAGAGCAAGCTCCCGACAGTGATGATTCGAAATCCGTCAATCCCGACGAAACGGTGCTCGGAGCCGTTGTCGCAGATCAGGACGGCGGGTGCCTGACGCTCGATGATCGCGTGCAGCCGATCATCTGCCAGCCGGTAGTTGACGGGAACGAAGGGCTTGCCAGACCAAGCCGCGCCGAAAAGCGCGATCGGCAACGCCGGGGACGACTCTGCGACGTAGACCACCCGGTCGACACCGAGTTGTCCGAACAGCGTCGCAGCGCGGCCCGCCTGATCGAACAATCGGCCGTAGGACAAACCGTCCGTGCGCCCGCCCACCGCAAGACGATCGGGCGCAGCCTCGGCGGCCATCTGCAACAACATCATGATGTTCATGGGACGCCGATTCTCGCGCCATCGAGCTCGGATAGCCGAGACCAACTGTTCTGGGTGAGGGAAGACGCCGACGTCTGGATAGTCACCGGCTAGGCGTGCATGACACCTGGTAGTGGCACACCGTCTGACAATAGTCTTGATACTTTTCTTGTGAATTTCGCTCAATGTGGTGTTAGTTTTCAGATGATCTAACGCCGAACGGGTACTTCGAGGTGCCCGCTCAGAGGAGCACCATGAGTCAGTCCGTCACCACTGCGGCCGCCATTCGACTGGCCGCCACGACGGCCCCGGCCGTCCCGATGGTTCGAGCCCGACGCCGATTTGGCCTGAGTTTCCTTGTCGTTTCGTCGATCATCGGCAGCGCTACGGCGCTGCTCTTCACCGGTCAACACGCGCAGGCCGGCATCGTCCCAACGGTCTCCATGGGCACAGCGGCCAACTATTCGGTCCTCGCTGCTACCACCGTGACGAACACCAATCTGAGTGTGCTCGGCCAGAGTGTCGGCCTCTCGCCCGGCACATCGGTGACCGGATTTCCGCCGGGCGTCGTCCTGCCTCCGGCTCTGATCGAGACCACAAACGCAACGACCATCCAAGCCCAGATCGACCTCACCGCTGCCTACGTCGATGCCGCAGGACGAAGCGTGGAATTCACCCAGACCAACCCGGATCTCGTCGGCCAGACGTTGGTTCCCGGTGTCTACGCAGCGACAGCCAAGGCCCCGCTCGGGCTGTCGGGACAACTCGTCCTCGACGGCCAGAACAACCCGAACGCCGTCTTCATCTTCCAGACGGACTCCACCCTGATCACCAGTTCGGGCAGTTCGATCATCCTGATCAACGGTGCAACGGAGTGCAACGTGTTCTGGCAGGTTGGGAGTTCGGCCACGCTCGGCACCGGCTCGGTGTTCGTCGGCAGCATCTTGGCGCTCACGTCCGTCACTGTGCAGAGCGGCGTGATCGTTCGTGGCCGAGCGCTTGCTCGTAACGGTGCCGTCACTCTCGACAACGCTGTCTTCACCCAGCCGAGTTGTGTGCCATCAGTTGCAGTCGCCCCGACGACGACAACGACGACTGCGCCGGCCACGACCACCACCGTCGCCCAGACTGGCACCACGGTTGCCGCAACGACGACGATTGCTGCGGCGGTCAACACCGCTTCGACCCCGGTGTTCGATGTCACCGAAATCACGCTCCCCGAGACAGGCCGGTCGACAGGTTCGACGTCGGCACTCGGCGCGATGGCACTCCTGCTCGGGGCCGGCGCGCTCATCGTCGCTCGCCGCCGCACCTCGTAACCCGCGAATCCCGAGCGGGTCGCCCGCTCCGTCGCACTTCTGCACGATCTCGTGGTGGAAAGCAGTGGTGGTGGGGAACACGCCCATGATCCCGAAAACCCCCGTAACACGGTGGTTCACGGGATCATGAGCGCGATCTCCACCAGCCACGCGCGGCTGAAGTCAGGTGGTCGCGGCGGCTGATCGCGGTTGATCGTCGACCCGGCTGGGAACAGCAGATCGGTCGAAGGGGTCACTACGTGTCAACTGCTCTCACATCACATGGTCTCGGTCGTCTCGCCGCTGACCATCCGCGGGTCGTTCAGATCGGTCGCGCCGGATGGTTCGCAAAGGGCGTCGTCTATCTCGTCGCCGGCGCTCTTGCGTTCTTCATTGCAGCACAGTCCTCCGGGTGGTCAGGCGGATCCTCAGTCGGGTCGCCGGATGGTTCGCCGGCGTCGGACTCCGAAGCCGAGGCCAGCCCGACGGGTGCACTGACAACGATCGCGCATCTCAGTGGCGGAGCCGTCTTGATGTGGTTGCTCGCGCTCGGGATGCTCATCTACGCGGCCTGGCGACTCTTGTCGGCGTTGCTGCCGGGCGGCACCGATGCCAAGGCGTGGATCACCCGGATCGGCTACGTGGTCAGCGCCGTCGTCTACATCACCTTTGCGTTCACCGCCATCTCACTCGCTCTCGCCCCGCCAACGGACCCCGATGGCAACGAAAAGGTCACCTCGATTTCGGGAACGATCATGGACCACACGGGCGGTCGTCTGCTGATCGGCTTGGTCGGCCTGATCGTCATCGGAGCCGGCATCTATCGATTCGTCAAAGGCGTCAAGGTGGACGTCAGTAGCGAACTCGACCTCTCTGGAATGTCGCCTCGCCGTCTGCGGTGGACCAAGCGCTTGGGGGCGATCGGGGAAGTCGGCCGCGGCGTCGGCATCGGCCTGGTCGGCTTCTTCCTGCTGCGGGCGGCCTTGACCTACGAAAAGAGCCAGGCCACAGGCCTCGACGGTGCTCTGCGTCGCTTGGCCACCGAATCATGGGGACTTGTCGTCGTACTGGTGGTCGCGACAGGCTTCGCCGCGTACGGCATCTTCTGCCTCGCTACCTTCACCCGCAGACGGTTGGAAGCGCCGTCATGAACAATCGCCAAGGTTCTGAACGCCACGGCCATGACGGTCTCAAGTCGACATGGCCAATCCATCGGCGAGAAGCCGGCCTGCTCGCGATCGGATATCTCGTTCTCGTCGGCGTGTGGACCGGAATCGGTGCGTTGATCACTGGGCCACTCGAACCCTCTGCGTTAACGCGAGCCGACCAGCGAATCGCGCAGTGGTTGGTGGATCATCGAACGTCGACATGGAACCATCTGACCGTGTGGGGTTCCTTCTTGGCCGAGACCATCACCAAGGTGGTCGTGACAGCCGTTCTTGCGATCGTGCTCGTACGGGTGTGGAAGCGGTATTTCGAGCCGATGGTGCTGGTCGTGTCACTGGTGATCGAAGCGGCCGCGTTCATCGTGGTAACACACATCGTCGGTCGCGGCAGGCCGGATGTCGTGCGGCTCGATAATTCGCCGGTGAATTCCAGCTTTCCGAGCGGCCACGTCGCGGCCTCGATGGCCTACATCGCGATCACCGTGATCATCTTCTGGCACACGCGCCGACGTTGGCCTCGGTTCCTGTCTGTCATTGTGACGGCCTTGATTCCGATCATCGTTGGCGTGTCCAGGATGTACCGCGGTATGCACTACTTCAGTGATGTCGTCGGCGGCGCGCTGCTCGGTGGAGCGGCGGTATTGCTGACGGTCACGGTTCTGCGCCGCTCAACTGAAGGCATCAACGCCGTCGGCCAACCCGCAGACACATCCCAGCCAGAAGACACAGCCCGGCCGGGCCACATAGCGACGCCGGTCGAACTCAACGACCGTGGATCGGAGAACGAGCGGGAGGTGCCGGCGTCATGCCAATCCTGATCGCACTCCTGATCGCAACGACGATCGCCGGGTTGGTGTTTGGAATCGCTGCCCGACGGGGAGCCGGCACCGACGTGGCCAACGTTCACGTCGACCCAGTCGCCATTGGCGAGTCGGCCGCTCGCAAACACCCAGCGCTCAAGCGGTTCATGCTCGAGCGGCGCGATCCCAGCAAGGAGACCGGACTGCTCTTGACGATCGCTGTCGCCGCGGTGGCCCTCGCGATCGTGATCATCGGCGTGCTGCTGGAAATGGTCGACACCAATCAGGGATTCGCCCGATTCGACGACTCCGCCGCTCGATACGGCGCGCGTAACGCAACGCCGGACACGACAGCGACCTTGAAAGTCATCACCACCCTCGGCGCAACGTGGTTCGTCGCCCTTCTTGCCGTCGTCGTCGGTGCCCAACAGTATTGGCAGGACCGCCGCAAGGCACCGGCGTTGTTCTTCGCCTCCGCGATCGTGACAACCGTGACCGTCGGCAATCTGGTCAAGTTGCTCGTCAATCGCACCAGGCCAGACATCGCCCGCCTCGTCGGGGCGGCCGGCTCGTCGTTTCCATCTGGCCACTCAGCGACTGCGGCCGCGACGTTCGCGTCCCTCGCATTGCTCTACGGACGACATCGCTCGCGCCGGGTGAAGGGCGTCCTCGCGGGAATCGCTGCAGCCATCGCCATCGCAGTGGCAGCCAGCCGTGTGCTGCTCGGCGTTCATTGGCTCACCGATGTCATCGCCGGTGTTCTGCTCGGCTGGGCCTGCTTCGCACTCTGCTCCATTGCGTTCGGCGGTCGAATCATGCGGTTCGGACAGCCCGTTGCGTCCGCTCAAGACGCAGCCGCAGCGGCCGAGGAACAGTACCCACCAATCAACCATCCATCAGGAGGACTCCGATGACCACCACGACGATCACACCCCTGCACGCCTCATCGGGCACCAAGCCAGCGCGTCAGGCCACGGTCGCCGTCGTGGCCCATAACCGAAAGACACTCGGCGGCGGTCTCACCGAACTCCGTGCGACGCTCGCCAGCCATGGTGTGGCGGACCCGATGTGGTTCGAGGTGCCCAAAAGCTCGAAGGCTCCGGCGCGGGTCCACGAGGCGATCAAGAAGGGCGCAGAGCTGATCATCGTCTGGGGTGGGGACGGAACCGTGCAACGTTGCATCGACGCCGCCGTCGGCGAGGACTGCGCGCTCGCCATTTTGCCGGCAGGAACCGCCAACCTTTTGGCGACCAATCTCGGCATTCCGAAAGATCTCAATCAAGCCGTCAACATCGCGCTCCACGGTGCAAACCGCGTCCTCGATGCCGGCAAGATCAACGGTGAACACTTTGCGGTGATGGCGGGAGCAGGCCTGGACGCGCTGATGATCCGCGACGCTGACCGCGGATTGAAGGACCGCTTCGGACGTGCTGCGTATGTGTGGACCGGCGCCCGCAATATCAAGCACAAGCCGGTTCGAACGAAGATCGGCATCGACGGTCACACTTGGTTCGAAGGCGATGCCAGCTGCGTTCTGGTGGGCAACGTCAGTGACATCTCTGGTGGAATCACGGCGTTCGAACAGGCGGTCCCCGACGACGGTCGGCTCGACGTCGCCGTCATCACCGCGTCGGGTGCACTTCAATGGGCGCGGACGCTCGCCCGCGCAGCTGTTGGCCACGCCGACCGATCGCCCATGGTTCAAATGACCACGGCCGAACGGATCAAGGTGACGACCAGCAAGGCCATTGCGTATGAGCTCGACGGCGGGGTCCGACCCAAGACCGACCGTCTCCACATCAAGGTGGTCCCCCGCGCCATCACGATCCGCGTCGCGACCCTGGCGCCGTAGACCCGCTGGCACGGATCGGCGTGCGGGATTACTCTTGCGTCACGCGATGCGAGTGGGGGTGCTCGATGACGGACCAGTATCACGACGGTCAACGGGAGTTGCAGGACCGGTTCGACACACGTCGACTTGCCGATCGGCTGGCCGAATCTGCCAGCGACACCCTGAACGACAACTTCGCCGGGTTCATCAGAGCCCGGGACATGTTCTTCATTGCGTCGACCGATGCCGATGGATTCCCGGACTGCTCGTACAAGGGCGGAGATCCTGGCTTCGTCCGAGTACTCGATGAGACGACGCTCGCGTTTCCGGTCTTTGATGGGAACGGGATGTTCCGCACGATCGGCAACCTGAGGGTGAATCCTCATGTGGGCTTGTTGTTCGTCGACCTCGAAACGGGTACCCGGCTACGGGTGAACGGCGATGCCAGGGTCGACTTCGATGATCCGCTCGTGGCCTCGTATCAGGGTGCTCTCTGTGTCGTTCGGATCCAGGTCCGATCGGCATTCGCGAACTGTCGTCGCTACGTCCACGAGTACCACAAAGTGTCGCCGTCGCCGTTCGTACCGCGTGACGACTTGGATCCTCCCGTACCCGACTGGAAGCTCGACGGTTGGTTCGACGGAACGCTGGCAGCGAACGACCCGGCTCGCAACCCGGAGCGGCCGAGCGCGCCGGCAATTCCGCAGTTCTGAGCCCTTCCACGCAAATGGCACGCGGGATGGTCGTGGGCCTGGTGTCCTCGTGCGGGGGATGCGCGAGGACACCAGGATCACGCCCGCCCGCGCGCTCTCAGGGGAGGTAGTCCTTGGCCGAGACGGCTTCCAGACCCGGGATGGTCACGACCTCGCCTCCGGCGACGTACTCGGCAACCGGGAAGGTGAACGAGCAGATCGACGGGTACTTGGGGGCCGCTCCGCACGAAATCTCGGAGCCGCTCGGCCACTGCTGGAGACCAGTCTCGGAACCCAGGAACTCGAACAGCGACTGGCCGGTCACCGCGACACCGTCGGCTTCCATCAGGTTGGAGTAGACCGCGAGGGACATGATTTCGATGATGCCGAGAGCCCCGAGACCGAGCGCCGTCGAGTCGACTTCTTCCGGACTCACACCAAGCACCGGGGCCAGGATCTCCTGCAGGATTGCGAGTTGAGGCGTGTCCTGTTGAGTCTGCACCCCAACGAACGACCAGCCCAGCGCATCGTCGCCAACTTCGTCGAGCACGCTCTTACCGGCACAGATGGCTGTCGTGATGACAGGAATGGTGATTCCCATCGCCGCCCGACCACGAATCGTGCCGATGCATCCGTCATCGGAATACAGCGACACCAACAAGTCGGGGTTGCCATCGGCGGCTTCACGCATCAAGCCCTGGTAGCCGGCGTCGGTCTCGTTGTCGCCGCCCTTGACCGTGATGTGGGAGATACCGGCAAGGTCGAGAGCAGCCGTCAGCGCGGCTTCGGTGCCGTTGGCACCAGGGTTGTCGGCACTCACGATGCCGACGCTGGTCGCTCCGAAGTGGTCCTTCGCAACTGCGGCCATTGCGCCCGTCGTCGTGGCATTGCCGCCCGTCAAGAACAGCGCATTCGCGGTGTAGTCGCCGGGCAGAATGGGCA
>JANOQU010000650.1:0-5695 GCA_031422355.1 Actinomycetes bacterium | reverse complement strand
ACACCGTCACGCTCGGCGCGGCAGCAGGTGGTTTCACCGGCTTCGTTCAGACCTCTGCGGGAGTGGCGCTCGGCGGTGTCGAGATCACCGTTCGAAGCGGTGATTTTGAGAAATCCACCAAGACCCCCACGTCAGGCAGCGTCGGCGCGTTCGCGATCGACGCATTGGAGACGCCTCGCAGCTACACCCTGACATTCACTCTGGAGGGCTACACCGACCAGACGATCTCTGTCGATCTCGGCTCCGGCGACACACTGCCGATACCCGTCACGATGACTGGTGGTCAGGGTGCCGTCGCTGGACTGGTGACCGATACCGACGGTGTGCCCCTCGGCGGCGTCACCACCGAGGTTGGCTGCGGCGGAACGTTCAGCGCCAGCACTGCCACCCTGACTCCGTCGAGCGCCGAAGGCCAGGCCGGCACGTACAACGTCTCGGAGGTGCCGACGCCAGCTGACTGCACGATCACCTTCTCGAACCCGGGTTATGTCAGCCAGACGGTTCGCGCCAAATTGGAGGGACCCGGAACGGTCGGCGGCCTGAATGCAGTCCTGCCGAAGGCGTTCGGCATCGTCGAGGGCACGGTGTTCAACAACTCGATCGCGATCGGCGACGTCATTGTCGAACTCAGTAGCGGCATCGATCCGCGAAGCACCGTCACCGCGACATCACCCCCGGGTGCGTACCGGTTCGCCGATGTCGCTCCCGGCGACTACACCCTCACATTCCGAAGGGACGGGTTGGCGACGCGGGTCGCCATCATCACCGTGGCAGCAGACGTCACCGTGCGCCACGACATCGATATCCCTGCGGGGTCGTGATGCACGCCGACGTCTCACCTGCGCTGCTCGAAGTCGGACCGGGCGAGTCGTGCACGCTGTCGGTACGGATCACGAACTCATCGCCACTCATCGACGCGTACCAAGTCACGCTCTTCGGTGTCGATCCCAGTTGGGTCACCGTCGACCAACAGCGACTCTCGTTATTCCCCGACGAGTCCGGTGTCGTCGAGATGACCGTTCATCTGCCGACGACGTTCCCGGCCGGGCACCGGCAGTTGAGTGTTCACGTGCGATCGGAAAACGATCCATCGCTGTTCGCGCTATCGCCGCTGAGTCTGCTTGCGCTCGGCCAGCACCGGGTTCGACTGCGGATCGATCCGGTTGTCGTCACCGCTGGCAAGGAGGCCAGCTTCGGGCTGGTTGTCAACAACGACGGCAATGCGACCGTCACGGCGATCGCGACGGCGATCGATCCGGAAGAAACCGCAACCATCACGATCATGCCCGCAGCGCTCGAACTCCCGCCGGGCCATCAGGACACCATCCAGACCACGGTCGTCGCCAAGCGGCCGTGGTTCGGTCAGCCCACGGTTCGGGTCATCACGTTCGCGGTCGATACGACGACTCGCGTCGAGGCAATCGCGACGTTCATCCAACGGCCCCGTATCAGTCGGTGGGTGCTGTCGATGATGGGCCTCCTTGCGGCCGCGGCCGTTTTCGCTGCGGTGTTGAGCCGCACATTCGACTCCGTCGTCGACGAAGCATCCGTCGACAACGGTCTGTTGACCGAGGCCCTCGACAAAGGCGGCGACGACGGAGCAACGGTGCCCGTGGATCCGGGTGGGGTTTCGGGCACCGTCATCCTGTTCAGCACCGAAGAGGGGGTCGCCGGGGTACAGGCCGAACTGTTCGCTGCCGACAACACCAAAGTCCCCGTCGCCAGCGCAGCAACGAGCGACGACGGCAGCTACGCGTTCGGTCGGCTTGGCGCCGGCACGTTCAAGCTGCGCTTCAGCGGCGCCGGCTTCAACGAGACGTGGTACGAAGAGGGTGCTACCGCTGCTGATGCCAAGGACTTTGATGTCGAGTTAGGCAAGATCAAGGAACTCGACCCAGTCAAACTCGGCGGTCGGCCGGGCAGCGTCGCCGGCACCGTCGATGCGGACGATCTGACCGGAATCGCGGCGACACTTGTGGTTCCTGGCACCATCACCGACGACGCCGAGGCCGAGGTGCTCAGCATCGAGGTTTCCGCAGATGGGAAGTTCCTTTTCGAGAACGTACCGTCGCCGGCGACGTATCAATTGATCGTCACCAAGCCCGGGTACGCCACCGAAACACGCGACGTCAAGATCGGTGCTGCTCAGGCAGTGGAAAACATCGAGATCGTTCTCCGCAAGGGAGATGGCACGATCAGGGGTCTGATCGTCGACGGCAATGGCCCGCGTGGCGGTGTCACCATCGAGGCAACCGATGGCGTCACCAAGGTCTCTACGGTCAGTCTCACCGAGGACAAGATCGGAACGTTCGCGTTGCGATCACTGGCGACGCCACAGATCTACACACTCACCATTTCGCGCCCGGGCTATGCCACCGAGACCAGAACGGTCTCGCTCGGCCAAGCTCAGGATTTCACGAGCCCTGACATCGTGATCGAGCGCTCCACCGGTGCCCTCGGGGGCACGGTCAGCCAAGTCGGCGTCGGGCCGATCGGCGGCGTCAAGGTCACCATCAGCGCTGGTGACACAACCGTGACCACGTTCACAGCGAGCACCGGCGAAATCGGGACCTACTTCGTCGATCAATTGCCGATCCCGGCCACGTATACCCTCACGTTCGCCAAGGACGGTCTGGCCCAACAGGTCCGAGTCCAAGACCTGACTCCGGCAGGTGATCCGGATGCGCTCGCAATCAACGTTGCCCTCCCCCGAAGTACGGCGACGGTTGGTGGAATCGTCCGCGGCGTCGAGAACAACCCCGTTGCGCTCGCAACGGTGACGCTCAGCGACGGCACCACGAAGCGGGTGCTGTTGACAGCGAGTGACCCGCTCGGCCGATTCAGTTTTTCCGGTGTCGCCCCCGGTGCGTACACAGTCACCGCTGAACTTCCAGGTACCGGCCCAGCGGTCCAACTCGTCACCGTCATTGGCGATGTCGACCGCAATCTCGATATCCGGCTCGAAGCGCAGGCTTCGGTGTTCGGTCAGGTCCTGTTGCTGACCCAGAGCACAGCGACCACTGCAGCCCCGACGACTGCTGCACCGACCACCACCGCCGCCCCGACGACAACCACAACTGTCGAAGCAACCACGACCACGCTCGCCGAGACCCCCGGTGGGCCTTCAACCAACACGACAACGGCGACAACTGCCCCGGCCGCCACGACCGCGCCCACCACACCTGCCACGACACCGGCCCCGAGCATCCCTGCCGTGACGATTCCTGCAGGGACATTCGGTCCTTATGCAGGCGCAACCGTACGGATCTTCCTTGCGTCCGTGTTCCCGGGACCGCCCACTGTTGCCGTGGCGACGACAACGACGAACGCCGACGGAACTTACACGTTCAATGCACTCGAGGCGCCGGAGAACTATGTGATTGCCGTCTACCAAACAAGTGCATCGCCAGATCCGCTCGATTCACGATTGATCGTGACCCAACCAAGTGTCCGTTTGACTGTCGCTCCGTTCGAGATCCCGGTATTGTTCTGATGCAGCGTTTCGAGGGGCGTCGGGAAACTGACCTGGCGTTGTTCCTAACGCGGATCGGGCGCACGATATGAAGATTGATCTTCTCGACCCTGTGGTCGAGGCATCGCCGGGACAGACCGCACTGTGTCGCGTCCGAGTCCTCAATGACAGCGCCGGTCCATCGGCATATCGACTCCGAGTCGTTGGACTGTATGAAGTCGATATCGAGTACCCGCTTGGCCTGGATCCGTTGCCAGCGGGCACCGCCGCCCACTTCGATGTCAACCTCGACGTGCCGAAGGAATTCGCCGCCGGTCGACATTCGCTGGCCGTCGAGATCACATCGGACCGTCGCGACGAACGGTCCGTACTCGCTGGAATGACCGTCGACGTCTCGTCGATTCAGAAGGTCGCGATGCGGATCAATCCCGGCAGCATCAAGGGCCGGCTGAAGGGCAAGTTCAAAGTCGAGATCGACAACCAGGAAGATCGCATCGTCGATCTCGATTTGACGGGCCAGGGCCAGGACCTCGAAGTCAAGTTCGGACGTGACCGTGTCCGTCTCCGCCCGGGAGACTCGGTCTCGATCAACGGCACGGTGAGAGGCGAGAGCCGCCTCGTCCGGGACCCGGTCAACCACGTCGTCACGATCGCCGCCACCGGACGCTCCGCACCGGTCTTCGCAGACGCCGCGTACCATCAACGCCCGGTGTTCCCGCGCCGCCTTCGCAGCGCAATGGCGGTCATCGCCCTGCTCGGTCTCTGGGCCGCAATCGTTGGTGGTGGCGCGTACTGGTACACCCAACGCGACGTCGCCAAAGTCACGGGCACCGCCAACGGGATCGACACCAACGGCGACGGTGTCGCCGACCAGCCACTTGGCTCGCTGGGACAACCCGGACCGGATATCGGACCAGAGGGCCAGGGCGGTGCAGACGGGAGTGGCGGTACCGCTGGCGAGGGGGAAGAGGCCGCCGCCGGTGGTCAAGGAGAACCGAAGCCAGATTCGGCAATCGTGACTGGAACGGTGAAGGCCGGCGAGACGGGCGACAACGGCAATGTGACGGTCTCGATCGTGCCGGCCACCCTTGGCGGGCAGACCGACCAGACGCCAGCGCAACTGGCCGCGCTCGCCAGAGGCGGCGGCGGAGACGGCGGTACGGGTACGGCAAAGATCTGGCCGGCCCGGTACAACCGGGCGGTCGAGAGTGGCGTCAGCGAGCGTAAAAGCACCGAGTCGATTCAGACACGAATCAGCGACGACGACGGCGTCTGGATGTTCCCCGAAGTACTCATCCCCGACAACTACGAAATCACGTTCGCAAAGCCGGGCTTCACAACCCAGGCGTTCATCATCACTCCGCCCGAGGACGGCACGACTGTCGAACTCGAAGTCGTGCTCGAACCGGGCGACGGTGGCGCAAGCGGCATCGTCACCGGGCCTGACGGCCCCCTCGGCGGCGTCGACATCGTCATCACCGACGGGGTGTTGACATTCAACACCACGTCATCGAGTGAGACCAACGCAGTCGGGACCTGGTCGGTTGCAGGGCTCAGTACCCCGAACACCTACACGCTCACGGCAACGTTGCGGGGATACGGCACCCAGGTCCAGCAAATTCAGCTGGATCCGGGCTTCACCCGTACAGGTATCGGGATCAAGATGACGGCCGGGGTCGGCACGATCTCCGGTCACATCTCCGCCAAAGCTGCCCCTCTCGGTGGCGTCACAATCACGGCCTCCAGCGGCGACCTGACCCGCAGTACCACCAGTTTGACGCTCGGCGACGGCGGGTTGTACAGCCTGCCCCAACTGAAGATTCCCGGGACATACACCATCACTGCGCAGGCCGACGGCTATATGACCCAGACCCGCGACCTCCTCCTCGAAGGCAACGCGCCAGACATCGATTTCACAATGGTTCGTACCACCGGATCCATTTCCGGTCTCGTCGTCAGCGACACGCTTGGCAACCTTGCGGGCGTCGGCATCACCGTGGCTCACGAGGACTTGAAATTCACCTCGACCACAGCGGTCGCACCGAGCGCCGGCACGTTCCTGATCGAGGATCTACCGCCCGGTGAGTATTTGGTTTCTTTCACGCGGTTCGACCATGCCGATGTCTCACAATTGGTCACGATCGCGGCTGGCGAACCCAAGGAGTTTGGAACGGTTGCGATGAAGTTCCAGACCCAGAAGCCGCTCGTGGAGACGGGCCGTCT
>JANOQU010000649.1:0-4171 GCA_031422355.1 Actinomycetes bacterium | reverse complement strand
GCCCGCGGACGTCCAGTGGCCGCGCGACCGGTCGCCCCGGCCATCCGTCGACAAACATCGGCCGACTCAGCAGTGGGCTCTCTAAGCGCTTGCGGTCGAACGCGATCAGCCCGAGACACACGAGAATCCCGAGCGCGCTGAGCGTAATTCCGGTCGTCAGCCGACTCTGCCCATCCCATGTCAAGTTGATGGTGCGCGTTTCGGTGCTCGGTGGCAGATACCAGCCGTTGAATCCCCCGTCGACTTGATCCTGTGTTCCCAGCGAGCGTCCATCCAGCGTTGCACTCCAGCCTGTGTTGTAGCCCTCGCCGAAGACGAACCAGCATCCATCGGGGCACGCTTCGACGACGACCGCTCGATCGATCCGACCATTGTCGACGACCCTTGGCTGGACCACTGCGGCATCCACCACTGCATCAGTCGTCTCTCCGACGTCGCTGCGCAGGACGATCCGGTCGACGTCGAGACCCGTCGTGGAACCGGCGACTGATCGAATCAGATGCTCGCCTGCTGCCACAGTGGTCGGCTGTGACGAGCAGATCGTTGTGGTGGCAGGCTCACCAGCGAAGAGCGAGGCAACATTGCCCACCAGCGAGATTCCGATCGGAGCCTCATCGATGATCACGAGATCGGTTCGGCAGCCGGATTCGAATGTGATCGGAAGTTGCATCGCGACGATGCCATCGCCGGTGACTTCGCTGATCGCTGCCGGCAGCAAAACCTGCTCGGCGTAGCGCCGGTCCGTTGTGGTCGTCGCCGTGGTCGCAGCAATCGAAATCTGCAGTGCTGATCCTGAGAGCCCAACGACGTCGAAGGTGCTCGCGCCCGTGGCATCAGGGGTTGCGATCGACACGGCTTGTTCGCCGCTCGCACCATCACCGGCCCCACGGACCACGACCGACGTGATCGTATTGAATGTGTCGTTCGCCGGTTGCTGGATGCTGAAACGGGTGCCCGTCGGGTTGAGATCGACGGTGAGCGGGATCGTCAGGGTCGATCCAACAACTCCGCCGAATGGGGTCACCCAACTCGTCGAGGCGTCGCCGTCGGTCGCAGCCCATCCGCCCATCGCTGGCACACCGGTCAGCCTCGTGTCAGCGGTCGTTCCGGTCCAACCAAGCAACCCCGCAATCACTGGGTCGGTGGCGCGCCGATTCAGCCTGGTCGAGACCGAGGTAGCGAATTGTCGCTCGTCGGCGAGTGTGAACGAGCGGGTGATCGAAGGCTCCGGATCCGAACGCCAGCGATTCGTCGGCCGAGTGCGTAGACGGGTCAAGACGATGTCGAGATCCTGTGTCGACGTCACGGCGCTCGACACATTCGACGGCACCCGGACCACCTCGTCAGTCGGTCCGACCTCGGTCATGGCCTCCGCGAAGCCGACGGCGTCAACGGCGTTGGGTGCAGTGCCGGGCACCTCGGCGGTGTCGGCGACGGTGATGGTCACCTCGAGCGAGGGTGATCGAAGGGGGAGTTGCTGACCGACTGAGCTGCGCGACTCGTCAGTCAGATCGACCGAGTACGTGCCAGACGCGTCGGTGATGTCGACACGTGAGATCCATCGATTTCGGTTGCCTTGAGGTTGTGTCAATTGGACGGTTGCGAATGGTGTGTCGGCGAACAGCCGCAGGAACTCGCCGCGGGCGTCGAATCGGTCGGCAACGACCCAAGCCGTCGAGATGTCCCCGTCGACTGCCATCGCGGCACGACTCTCTGGGCGGTAGGCGAACGGCTCTCCGTAACCACTGGCCATCGCCGTCGTCCCGCCCCGCTGTTCAGCGATTGTCTGATCGCTCGAGTCTTGATCGCTGAACACCGGGATCCGTTGGTCTGACGTGTCGAAGGTGAGCACACCCTGATCTGTCGAACCGTCCTCGGTGAATCCCCACACATCTTGTGAGCCGTGCCAATGATGCGCCCGGTCCCGGTTGCTGTCGGTGATGACGACCCGCGTGGCGGCATCGATGCGGTCGCCGCTGGCGACCACATCGACGGCATAGCGCAGGAGCTCGTTGCCGCTCAGGATCCCGGCCGCGGCTGCATCGACGACGCCGTCGCCGCTACCAGCGACCACGACCTCTTCGGTCTTGACTCGAACAACCGGCACGGGGTCCACGATCGGTACGAGTTCGACGGCTGGCAGCGGATGTCCGATCGCGGCGTTGCTGACCGACTCCTCGTCGATCATCGAGATTGCGGCCAGGTTCGGCTCTGGCTCACCGAATTCCGACGAATCACCAATGCCATCCAGGGAGGAGGGATCATCGAACATCGCGCTTGTTGCTTCGGGCCGCGGCGTTCGGAATCTGTCGAAGGCCACATCGTTGGGCAACCAGACCGTGTCTGCGCCGAGCAAGCGGGCGATGGCCGCAACGGCAGAGATTTCCGCCGTACCGTCTTGGAAACGATCATCGAATGCGTACAGCAGATCCATTGCCCCAGAGCTGCCGAGCGGGAGGAGGTCGCGGGTCACGAGCGGCCGGTTCGTCATGCCCGGCAGCGGGGGATCGACCGTATATCCCCAACGAAACGCGCCGAATTCGATTCCCGGCAATTGCAGCACCCGGAACCCATCGGGGAGTTCATCGAGTGCGTCTGCGGCCTGCTCCCATGATTCGGGTGGGTTCTCGTCACGGGTCAGGATCGGGTCGACCATGCCGCCGTCGAAGAGCACCGGCAGATTGACGATCGCCAGGATTGCGAGAACGACAGGAACGAAACGTCGAAGCCGGAACCGAGTTCGCGATCGTGTCCGGGCGACCGCAGTTGCGAGTGCGCCCAGACCTAGGGCGAAACCCAACGAGCTGAGCGGGAGCGCTCGGGTGCTGCTCCGCATCGCCAACGCCAAGCTGGAGCGAGAGTTGTCGGCAAGGCTCGACATCAGTGGTGATGGATCGTCGATCGGATGAACGCCAACTGCGAGTACGACACCGACGAACACGAGCAGTACGGCAAATCGCCTCGACGTCCAGCGAGTCGCGACGAGGCCGACGAGAGCAAGTCCGAGGATCAGCAGAGTCACGGCGATCGCGCGCCCCGATGCCATGTACTCGAACGCCGCGCTGGTCGTGAAGCCGACTGGATCGCGCACGTAGAACAACCAGTAGCCGAGGCCGCGCACGACCTCGGTGCTCGACGACGTCAGAGACACCGCTTCAAGAGTCTCCGAGTACCCGAGTACGTCGGCCCCGTACGCGCCCTGAACGGCGAGCATCGAGATCCACCACGCAGACATCACCAGGCTGATTCCGCCAAGCTTGAACGCGACCACCGCTGCTCGGCGCCAGGTGATCGATCGTCCCCATGCTGCATGAAGCAGCCAGAGCACCGGCGCTGGAGCAATCATCAGGATCGCCGTCGCGTTCGTGGCCGCCACCGTCGCCATCACAAGTCCGAACGCGCCGACGTCGCGCCATTTCGTTCGAGTTGCAGCGCGAATCGTCAAGCCGATCAGCCAACCAAGGCCCGCCCACGGCAGCAGCATTGTCGATGTTCGCGAGAGATACGGAAGGATGTACGGCGACAGTTGGTAGAAGAGCGCCGCAACCAGAGTTCCGCCTGGCTGGATGCCGAGCAGCTTGGCGAGCCATCTCACGCCGAGGCCGGCCACGAACATCAGCGTGCCAATCCAGAGCCGATGGGCCACCCAGTCCGGAACTCCGAGCGAGTTGAACACCGAGTACCACGGCCCGGACGGCCACAAGTAGCTGACCGTCTGATGGGGAACCCACCCTGCGAACTGTCGACTATCCCACGAAAACAGCGAGTCACCCGTCAGGCGGCTGGGATCGAGATACAGGAACAACTTGGTGTCGGTCGGCATTCGTCCCGGTGCGGCCGTCATCGTTGGCAGATAGGCGAGGACCGCAAGAACGACGACGTGCAATGCGGTGGTCGATCGCAGCAGTCGCCGCGACCACAGAGCCAATCGGCCCGGTGACGAGTCCGATTCGACGACGGCGGCCATGCTGGGTGAGGTCGAGCCAGGTGCGGAGGTCGAGTGGGTCATGGGCGATCGCTCGGCCCGAGATGGGGGAGTCGTTGGCAAAGTTAACACGGGGTGGCGTCAGCAGCGGGTCCATCGCCGGAGTGATCAGGGGGTGCTGCGGGCTGGGCTGACAGCGAGCGTGCCTAGGCGGGCCAACGGGCGTCGTCGGGCCCACCTCCCAGG
>JANOQU010000648.1:0-16007 GCA_031422355.1 Actinomycetes bacterium | reverse complement strand
CACCAGCGTGGCGACCGTGCTGAGTCGCTTGCACGTCAAGGGACTGGTCACGAGAACCGAGTCCGGGCGTGCGTTCACATACCAGGCGGCGGTCAATGAGGCGCAACTCGCGGCCCGCCGCATCGGCGACGTGCTCTCGACCGTCACAGATCGAGAAGCAGTGTTGGCCGGATTCGTCCGCAGCCTGTCGAAGAAAGAAGCCAAGGCGCTGAAGTCGCTCCTCGACGGACCTCGCGGCTGATGTTTCCCGGAGTGCTCCTCCCGCTCATCGCTGCCGTGATGGTCGCCGTCGCAGTGACGACCGTTCACAGACGAATGCCACCAACGATGGCATCTCGGATGTTGACCGTGGCGCTCGCCGTCGTCGCCGGTGCCGCCGTGCCGACGATGTGGCTGGTGAGTCTCGGATATCTCGGTCATCTTCCGGTGTTCGGCCAGGGCTTTGCGTGGTGCGCTCGATTGGTCGGCATCCATGCTCGGATTCCCCACTGGGTTGGACTCCCAGCCGTCGCCCTGTCGTCGATCGGTCTGTTCCGGACTCGGCGCGTGTTCGTACTTCACCGCCGGATCCGACACGATCAGCCAGGCTCGGTCGAGATCGCCGGGCACGAAGCGGTGTTCGCATTCACACTTCCCGGCCGCGGCGGACACGTCGTGCTGTCCAGCGGACTCGTCGACCTCCTCGACGATGACGAGCAAAGCGTCGTGCTCGCCCACGAACACGCCCACGCCCGACATCGCCACGACCGATACTTGCTCGTCGGCCAACTCGCCGCCGCGAGTACCCCGTTCCTGCGCCCGTTGTCATCCCGGCTGCAGTACTCACTCGAACGATGGGCCGACGAAGAAGCCGTCGTCGCGCGAAACGGTGATCGACGTTTCGTCGCCTACACGCTGGGTAAAGTCGCACTCCGCACCGTCACCCCCGCTGGGGCATTGAGCTTCGCCGGGCTCGGCGTCACCGCTCGCGTCGCCGCGCTACTCGCACCAGCGCCATCGCGACCGGGTGCGTCCATACTGATGGGGATGTGGGGGGCGATCGCGATGACAGCGGTATTAGCGGGCTTTCAGATCCACCACCTGGCCCGTCTGGTCACAGCGATCTGCCCAGGGTGACCGTCTTTATCTACACACTGTAGTAGTACACTCGATGCATGGAATCCCAGCATCACGCCGATCACCCGCGCCGGTGGAAGCGTGTAGCCGCGGCAGTGGCGCTCGTCGCGCTCGTCGGCTGGGCAGCAACCCGACGAGACGATCAGAGTTCGTTCGTTGCGGCGGGACTTCCACACCCCATCCCTACGGCTGGCGAACTGACACCGCTCTCAGCGGATCAGTTCGAGGGTGTGCTGGTCGGGCTTCGCGGAACTCCGGTGATCGTCAACATCTGGGCGTCATGGTGCGCGCCGTGCCGGACAGAAACACCGCTGCTCGAACGAACGTGGGAATCAGGAGCGGGGGGTGTCGTGATCATCGGCGTTGCGTCCAAGGACTCGGCTGGCCCCGCCCGTCAGTTCATGGACGAGTTCGCGGTGACTTTCCCGAATGTGTTCGATGAGAGTGGAGACATCCGGAGGCGTCTCGGACTCCGTGGCTTCCCGACCACATACGTGTTCGACGTCGACGGCAACCTTCAGGCAACCATCGTCGGTGGGCTGACAGAACCGCGCCTCGCATCGATCCTGCAAGACCTTCGGCCATGATGGATATCGGGCTCTTGGTGTCGGTCATCGTCACCGTCGCTTTGCCGGCCTTGTTCGTAGCACCACGGCCGCTCACCGCGGCACCGAGAGGTCTGATCGACACCACACTCGGCGCGGTTCTCGTCGGCCTGATCGTGGCCAGGCTGAGCGCTGTTGCGCTCGATGATCCAGGGTCGCTCACGAAGCTCTCAAATCTCTTGGTCATCAGGAGCGGCGTGGAGTTCTGGCCCGGCCTTGTGGCTGCGATGGTGTGGCTCGGTCTTGGTGCTCGGCGTGAGGACACGCCGCCATGGTTACGACTCGCCGCTGTGGCACCAGCAGCAATGATCGGGTGGGCTGGCTACGAGGTGACCTGCCTGGTGCGCGGCGGATGCCCAGGGCCTCGGTCAACAATCGGTCTGCGCCCTGAGGGACTGACATCACCGGTCTTTCCCGTCGGTCTCGTCGTGGCTGCGACTGGTGTGGCTGCGGCGATGCTGTTGCAGCGGAAGTCCAGTGCAGCAGGCCCGTCCCCGGCCACGGCCCCCACCATCGTTCTGACCGCCGTCGCGTTCGTCGGCACAATTCGTTCCGTTGCATCGATCTGGCTGCCACACGTCGGGTACGGATTGACCCGCCAGCACCGGACCTCGATCGCGATGACGGCGGTTGCGCTGGTGGGGCTCGGAATTGTGCACTTGCGTACCAGTCGTCGCATCGTCGCCAGCAGTCGCCGCAGCACTGCGTGAACGGAGCGCTTCTCCCCTTGGCGGCGGTCGCGGCAGGGATCGTCTCGGCGACAAGTCCGTGCGTCCTGCCGGTGATCCCCGGGTATCTCGCCGCGGTTTCGCTTCCTGACAGCCACGCCCAAGGTCGACGCCCGTCCGTGCGCGGCGCTTTCGGCTTCGTCGGCGGATTCACAACGGTCTTCACGATCCTTGGGGCGACGGCATCTGCTCTCGGAAACCTGATCTATTCACGACTTGACGTCGCCCTCAACATCGCGGGAGTCCTGCTCATCGTCGCAGGACTACACACTGTTGGGTTGCTCAATGTCGCCGGACTTGCCCGAGAGCGCCGACTGATTCAACCAGAGGCGATAGCCGGCGGACCGCGCCGCTCCTTCGTCCTCGGGATGGTCTTCGCCCTGGGATGGACGCCCTGTGTCGGACCGATTCTCGCAACCATCTTGACCAAGGCCGCGGCCGACGCGTCTCTGACCGAAGGGATGGCGCTCCTGGTGCTCTATTCGGCGGGTCTGGGGATCCCGTTCGTCGCTCTCGCAGTGTGGTTCGAGCGTTCGAAACCGCTCCGCCAATGGGTATCACGCAAGAGTCGGTTGATCCAACGAATCGGCGGAATCACGATGATCCTGATCGGCGTCGCATACACCACGGGGTTCTGGGAAGCGACCTTCACCGGGCTTCAACGCTGGCTCGCCCGATCCGGCTGGCCCCCGCTGTGAAAGCGCGGTCGCGCCGACGATGACGAAAAGGGAACCTGATCCTGTCCGGTCAGCGCGTCGCCTTCTGGTCGCGTTCATGTTCGTCGTGGTCTTCGGTTTGGCGCTGTATCTCGCCGTCGTGGACCCCCACGCCCGTCGCTGAACCGAACGGCCAGTGTCGGAACGGCTCGACCAATTGGGCGCCGTACGAGACGGGAAATGTCCGACGTCCAGCAATTCCCACGTCGCCCGCATCGACGCGCGGTTCGCGCGGGTCGCGATATGTGCCGAGCAGCCGATCCCAGACAAGGAGGAACAAGCCGAAGTTCACATTGCCGTCGGGAACGCGATTCACGTGGTGGAGGCGGTGGCCACGATTGAGAGCGATCCAGCGACCAAGGACACCCGCGCGATAGTCACAATTGCTGTGCTGAAGCAGCAGTTGCACCACGACAAGTCCTGCCAGCGCCGCTGCGACGTCGCTCGGGATGCCTACGAGCAGCAAAGGCAGCATTCCGGCACCCGTCTCGACTGCCTGATGAAGGGGATGCTTCACCAAACCGTTGAACCCATACGGCCTTCGAACGCTGTGGTGCACGGCGTGAAACCGCCACAGCCAACTCCATGCATGGCTCCGCCAATGAACAACGGTGACCCCGGCATCCAGCACGACCACGGCAAGCAGCGCCTCCACGACGAACGGAAGCGACCTTGGCCAGACCCCCAGGTCCGGCGACACCGAGGACGCAAGAGGGATGAACGCGACTCCCACAGCAGTGGATGACTCGTTGACGACCGCATGAAGGATGTCTCTCCAGCGATCTGCATGCGAAGTGTTCCACTCGATCTCATAGGGGCACAACCGCTCTGCAACAAAGCTGCCGAACACAGCGACCACGAGGGCGAACACGATCAACGCCGATTGCCCGATCGATGCGGACAAGGCGACGGCGCCACCAATACCAAGCGTCATTGCTGGCAGAAAGATCCAGCCGGTCACCCTTGCGGTCGTGGAGTCGGGTTCAAAGTTCATCAGAAGATCTTCCGGCAGGTGACGGAAACTCGCTTGAACGAAACCGCTACGGCTCCAGCCACGTTCCCAACCCAATCGCCTCGGACGGCGTCAGCCCAAACATCGATCTGAACGTCCGACTGAAGTGGGCGCCGTCAGCGAACCCGACACGGTGGGCGGCCTCCGTGATCGTGCAGCCGTTGGCCAGAGCCTCTGTCGCAGCAACGAGGCGCAGCCATCTCGCATACGACCGGACCGGAATCCCGACCTGGTCGCTGAACAGATGCGACAGCCGACTCGACGAGAGGCCCAATTGCTCAGCGAGATCCCCGACGCTGGCGACGCCATCGCTGACGACGTCAGGCAGCCAGAGCAATGCTGCAGCCACAGCCGGATGTCGTGCCGGCATGCTCACAGTCTCCGAGACCGAAGGTGAAATCGCCGAGAGCACGCGATTCACGGCTGTCTCCGCTTGGCCCCAGGGCGCCGGCCGAAAGCCGCCGAGAAATTCGACAACCGGATTGAGCCTTCGGTCGGATCGACAACGGCGCACCGCTCGCTCGCAAGCCCAGACCTTCCGAACACTCCGGATCGATGTAGACCACCAGCACATGCTCCCGTTCATCTCGAAAGGCATGCGGGGCATCCGGCGGGATCACAATGACGGGCCCCTCGTACAGGTGCGCATCACCGTCGGACAGCAGCGGCCCGCCGGCGTGAACGACGATTTGGAAGGCGTGATGAGCGTGCCGCTCTGTCCGCCCTACCGGCCCGCTGTACAACAGCCACCACGCACCAAACGCGATTCGTCCCGACCAGGATGCAACCTCGACGGATGAAGTGACGGGCATCGCCGTGCTGTCAAGAATTTTGGCGAGCGGTGGAGTTCGGGTTCACAGCGACACAGTAACTCTTACAATGTGTAGTAGCAATGTGTAGTAGCAAACGGCAGTGGATATTGGCAACTACACGCTGTAGTAGTAGAGTGAAACGCAATGGAACTTGTACCAACGCTGCCGGCAGCCTTCTACTCCCGAGCCGACATTTGGAGGATCGAGCAAGATGAAATCTTCGCGAAGTCGTGGATCATGGTCGGTGTGGATTCGGAGCTGCGTTGGCCAGGTGCCGGACTGAGCGAAGTAGTTGCAGGTCGCGATATCCGCATCGATCGTGGACCAGATGGCCGACTTCAATCTGTGGGCCGGTTCGAATGTCGCGTCCAGACGTGGCGCGGCTTCATGTTCGTGTGCCTGGACCCATGCGCACCGAACCTCATCGAGTGGCTCGGCGAGTTCACCAGCACGTGCAATGCGGTTCTCGCGGACAAGTACGACTTCCATAGCCGAGTGGTCCGCTGCCTCGACGCGAACTGGAAGCTCTACAACGACAACTTCCTCGAGGGATATCACCTCCCCACACTGCATCCGGAACTCAGCCGGGAAGTCGACGCGCTGAATTTCGTCGTCGAGTGCGGCGTCGATGATCGATGGAATGTGCACACGGCTCGTCCGCGTCGAGGTGATCTCTGGAGCGGCTTTTGGGCGTACTTTTATCCGTGCTTCTCGTTCAACCTCTTCCCGGGCGGCTTGGCCATCGAGCGTTGGCTGCCGCGGGGTGTGAACAGAACCGACTTGATCCTTGAATACTTCGTCGAACCAGACCCAGCGATTGACGTGAACGCCAGCATTCGCGCCTGCGAAGAAGTTGTCGATCAAGACGTGCGGATTTGTGAAATGGTCCAGAAAAATCTGACCGCCGGTCTCTACGACGTCGGTTCTCTCAGCCCGAAGCACGAGAACGCGCTTGCGGTCTTCCACGATCGCGTCAAGCGCACGGTCGTCCCACACCTGTGAACCTGGCCTTCATCGATCAGCCACCCAAACTGGAAACCCATTCGCAACAAGTCAGCAACGCTGTAGATGTCGAGGAGGCACGCATGTCCAAGTTCTTCCATCCGAGATGGGGTTACTTTGTGCGAAGGTTGACGCGGGTCGAACTCCGGCTCCGGTTACGGCGGTTCGGACTTTTGGCGATGGCTTGCGCAACCTTGGCGGCGTGTAGCGGCGAGAGCGCACGACCGAATTCGGATTCGTCGGCAGGCGTCACCGGTGGCGACTTCCACTCTCTGGTTGCCGATCCGCTTGTGGCTGACCGGCTGTACGTGGGCGGGCATTCCGCCGCTGCCCGTTCTGACGATGGCGGCGCCACATGGACGCCCGTCGCTGCTCTCGATTCGGCCGACGCAATGGGCTGGGCGATCAGCCCCGAGGAGATCTGGGTCTCGGGTCACGCCGGATTGAACCTTTCCGTCGACGGAGGGCTGACGTTCGCTCAGCAAAATGCCGCATTGCCAGACTCCGATGTCCATGCGTTCGGTGCGGCCGCAGGAACTCTCTTTGCGGCAGGGCCTGGGACGGGTGTCGCAGCCTCAGTCGACTCCGGACGCACCTGGACGATCATCAGTTCCGACGCCGGTCAGGCGTTTTTCGGACGCATCGTGGTGGATCCAGCCGATCCGGCCCGTCTTCTCGCAGCCGACATTCAGAAGGGTGTCAGCAGGTCCGACGATGGCGGTCGGACATGGACGCCGCTCGGCTCGGACCCCGCCACGTGGGTCAGTAGCGTCGACGGCCTGGCGACTATTTACGCGTCCGGAACGATGCCACAGCGAAGCACCGACGGTGGCGCAACGTGGAGTGCGCTCGACGTTCCCGACGGCGCAAGCCTGGTCGAAGCCAGCGGCGGAGGGACCCTGTACGCGGGCGTGCACGACGGGGAGGCAGTGACCGTGTGGTCGAGCGCCGACGAAGGCGCGACGTGGACTCGTCCTTGACGGCCGCCAATCAAACTACTACGACGTGTAGTAGATTGGGTCGATTGAGCACAGGGGATTCAGATGCCGCCGGGCCGGTCCGCTCAAGTCGGAGGCGCGCAGCTCCGGCCGTGTGGCAACGAGAGCTCACCAGAGGCGCTCTTGTTCTGTAATCGATGCGGACGGTCGAATCCCGAAGGCGCAGCCTTTTGTTCGGTGTGCGCCGCAGTGCTGGACGTGGGCGAAGAGTTCACCGGCCCGCACCGTCGGCCGTCCAACCTGGGTGCGGAAACGAGATCTCCACGAAGCAGCAATGACGACACCGACCAAGATGTGCAGAGGATTGGCGCAGCGCTCGTCGTTCGAGGTGGTGACCGGTCAGGGGAAACCTTCGCAATCGCTCGTGGCATTACGCAACTCGGTAGAAACTCGGAGTGTCAAATACCGCTCTCTGACGTCACGGTCTCACGTCTTCACGCTCAGATCGACTCGACGCCAGCCGGCTTCTTCATACGCGATATGGAATCACTCAACGGCACCTATGTGAACCGAAATCGAGTCGAGGCAGCGCGCCTGGAGAATCACGACGAGTTGCAAATCGGCAAGTACCGCTTTGTATTCGTCACGCATGACGTGGATTAGGCAGAGTCGGTGCTACGTCGCCGACCCCCATGCCCGTCGCCGAGCCGGCGGGTGTCGAAACGGCTCGACCAGACGGGAGGTCTCGCAACAGTTCTGTTGCGAGGTACGATGGTCATCATGGAGACCCGCACCACACTTTCTAGCGACGTCCAAGATGGTCACGTAAAGGTGAAGCCAACGTACGGGCGAAGGTCTGAGCGGCTTCAGGCTCGGTCGGGACGCCTGGAACGAGGTGACCAGAGGTCGATTCAGCGCACCAAATTTGTAGTCGACGTACTCGGAGGCACGCGACGCACGGCCGAACTGATGGACGTCGACCCGTCGCAACCGTCGCGATGGGCGTCAGGCCAGAGCCTCCCAATGATGGATACGGCCCGCCTGCTCGTCGACCTCGACCATGTCCTGTCACATGCAGTGCTTGTGTGGGATGGTTGCGCAGCCAGTGACTGGCTGACCACACCCAACGAGCGACTGGACGGAGCGCGACCTCTTGACCACATAAAACTGCACGGAACGAGTGCCGTCGTCAACGCGCTTCAGGAGGAAGCAGCCGGCTCGTTCGCCTGATACGCCGATGCTGATCTACCGAGTGTTCCCGTACCTCCGTTCGGCCAAGCCGAATACACCCGGGCACCCTTCCTACATCCATCCGCAGCAGGGCGCGAGTCGATGGGATAACCCAGGCAGCTACCGTGCCCTCTACACAGCGGCCACACCAACAGCGGCGATCAGCGAGACCTTCGCCAACATCACCCGATGGACCCCAGCGATGCTCCCATTCCCGCTGATTCCCGGGTCGGAACGTCGCCTTGGTGTCTATCTCGTCGACGAAGAGGTCCACCCCTTGCTCGATCTGGACAACGCCCAAGCATTACTGGACCGCAACCTTCGGCCGAGCGAGATCGTGATCAGGAACCGGCCGCGAACTCAACGAATTGCCAACGATATTTTCGCCGAGAAACGGTGGTCTGGCATCTCCTGGTGGTCAATGCACCGGCCACAATGGGCACTTCACTGCTGGTGGGACAACGACAGCATCACACTCCAACATGTCGACGAAATCCCGGGACACCCCGCAACCGCCGACGCGGCCACACGACTCGCAAGAGAGCGATCCGACCTGTGAAGCCTCGCCGCCGGCTCGAACCCCACCACGTGGTCAAGTAGCGCCGACGGCTGACGCCTATCGACGCGTCCGGAACGACGCCACGACGATCCACCGACGACGGCGCTGGGTCGATGAGCACAGCGGAACCAGTTGACGGCGGGCTGGTCCGGCCATGTCGGAGTCGCAGCACCGCCGGCCGTGTGCCAACCAAGAGCTCCTCAGTGGCGTTCTTGCTCTGCAATCGTTGCGGTCGCGGTTCGGCGGCGGAACACGTGGCTAGCTGCGGCTGTCAACACAGCAAGCCATGCGAGACCGAGCAAGAGGTAGCCGGTCTGGTCGAAGTGTTCGGTGAAGGCTCCGTCGATCATCACCCGAGAGGCGCCCCGAGCGGGGAGATAGGCGCCCCATGGTGGAGGGCCAGCAGGGAACATGACGCTTTGACCGAAGCCGACATCGATGAATGCGAGCAGCAGCATCAGGTACAGCCCGCCGATCCGGCCGGTGAGCGGGCCGACGAGAACGCCGAGCATGGCGTAGGTGAGAGCGATGATGAGGTTGGCGGCGGTAAAGACGAACCATTGGCGGGGTGGGTACCACGCCCCGGACAGAGCGACCGCGACTGCAGTGGTGAGCACCGTTGCGGCTGCGATGACGCAGAGGTGGCCGGCGAAAACTTCGCCGGGTCGGAATCCGGCGAGTACGAGACGCCGATCGCCGCCAGCAGAGCCGGTTGCCACGAACAATCCCGTTAGGCCTGCCAGGAACGCCGACGTCACCGGAACCATTGTCGCGGCGTGAATGCGGCGTTCCGACAAGAATGCGGTGAAGTGCCGACCACCGTCGACCAGCGCGATGGGCCCTGGTACATCGAGGGTCACCATGATGGCCATTCCGATGAAGATGGCGGGGACGATGACGAGCAGCGCCCACAGGACCCGGTTGCGACGATGCTCGCGCATTCCAACGTGCAGCATCGCAATCAGGCGTGCGCTGAATGGACCGCGTCGAGCGGCAACGATCATTCGGGTGGTCCCGACCGGCTGGGCAACTACGGGAACGATCGGCGGGCGAGGCGACAAGACCGGATGCGCGACAGCGGTTGTTTCGAGCACCGAGCCGCCGAGAGCCGTCCTGGTACGCGTGGCGCGAGGTGCGGGTTCTGGTCGGATCGTGAAGGAGAGACGCACTATCGCCAGCGATGACAAACCTGCCGCCCAGAACAACGACCAGCCAACGTCTCCGAGGGGGCCGGAGTGACCGGTGACCTGGCCGGTCAAGACAAGGGTCGGGAAGTGCAACGGCAACACCCGGGTCACCAATGAAGGTCCGGATCCCATCGCCGGGCCGAGGAACACGTCGAACACCCACGCCAGCGTGACGAGCAGGGCTCCGTTCATCTCTGTCGTGACGAACGTGCCGACGAGAACGCCGAGTGCGAGGTAGATGATCGCGATTAGTACCGTCGCGGCGACGGCACGGAATGGGTCGGTGATCCCGGTACGAGCCGCGAGGGCCACAAGACCTCCGGCCGCAGCCAGCATCGCCAGACCAAACGAGGCACCCAGACGTCCGGCAACGACAGCACCAGAGCGTCCGTTGGCGGCAGCCAGTCGGCGATCGGTGGCGAGGGAACCGGTCACTTGGAAGAATCCGGCAAGCCCGGCCAACGCAGCCGCTGCCCACCCGGCCGTGGCCGCCTCGATCTCGGCGCGATCACTGGACCCACCGAACAATTTGGAGAATTCGGCCAGCGTTGGACCCCAGACGAAGACGAGCACGACCGGGACGACGACGAGCAGCACGAGGTTCAGCGGCCGGCGACTGTAATCCGCGACCGCCCTCTTGCCGACAAGCAAAGTCATCGTGTTCGTCACGGCAATGTCCGCCCGTCGCGTAGTTCAACAACGCGGTCGAAGCGTTCTTGGTCGGCAACGAAGTGGCTGATCACAACGACGCTGCGTCCGCTGGCGCGTCGTTCTGCGGTCAGCTCCCAGAACCGGAGGTAGGTGTCCCAGTCGAAGCCAGCGTAGGGCTCGTCGAGCAGGAGGATCTCGGGGTCGGCGAGGAGCGCGATCGCCAGGTTGAGCTTGGCTCGGGTGCCACCGGAAAGTTCCGCGACCAGCGACGTGCGCCAACGATCAAACCCGAGCGTTGCGTACAGCGCCTCGGCAGCGCTACTCACAGCTTGTGCGTCCATGCCGTAGGCGACGCCGAACAGTTCAAGGTGCTCGTCGCAGGTGAGCCGCTCATAGAGAACTGGTTCCTGCGGGCAGTACCCGATTCGTCCCGAGACCTCCAGCGTCCCTGCATCGGCCGCAAGCGCTCCGACGAGGATCTTCATGAACGTGCTCTTGCCGGACCCGTTCTCACCGACGAGGCCGACCACTTCGCCAGCGCCGACGATCAAATCGGCGCCTCGTAACACAGACACCTCCCGCCTGCGTGGCCACATCCCGCGCCGGTACGACTTCGTGATCGCCATCGCCCTCAACCCTGCGCCGACAGCCGCCGAAACGGGCCGAACTGTTGGAGCCAACGTGGTCAGCTTGCTCATCGTGCATCCTTGGGGTAGGCGTCGTCTGTCGAGCATCGCACCAAGTCCGGCCGGGGTCATCCGGGCGAATCCCGGAAACCCGTGCGGTTGACTACGGACACACCAATGGGCGTAGACGAGGAGGCTGAAGATGGCGGCGTAGAAACACCCGAGCGTGGGATGTCGACGCCGGCGACGTGACGGCTCGTACCCTCGGCCTGTCCGAGACCAATTTTGTCGTCATCGTTGCGTGGATCCCGAGCGGGCCAGGCGAGGCCGCCCGTCAAGCCGGCGAGGACAAGGGCGATACCTACGAGTTCGCGCCCTGTTGGGTATTCGCGTAGCGCGATGGCGCTGAATGTCAGACCGAACACCGGCGTCAGGAATGTCCAGAGGGCGACAGCGGCGAGAGGTGCGCGTCGGACCTCTACAAACCACAGGACGAACGCGCCGGCCGTACCGAAGAGCGCGAGGAATACCAGTGCGGCGATGAATCGGGGCGTCCAAATGACAGCGGGTGCGCCTTCGCGAACGATTGCAACAAGCGCGAGCCCGGCGCCTCCGATGAGGAAGTGCCATGCGCTGACCACGAGGACGTCGATGTCGTGCATTCGGCGGGCGAGGAGTGTCCCGGCTGTGATTGCGGTGGCTGCAACGAGTGCGAGGGCGGCGCCGCTCGTCGTGCCGATCGATGCGGAGGCGGTGATCGCTAAGCCGATGAAACCAATGGCTGCAGCGGCTCCTACGGAACGTCGAGGTCGTTCGCCGAACAGCCACCAGGCAGGCAGCAGGATGAGGAGCGGCTGGGCGTTTGCCAACACGGTTGCGACACCAGCGGAGAGTGTGGCGGCAGCGGCGAACATCGCGGCGAACGCGATGGTCACGTTGAAGAGGGCGAGAACGCTGATCTGGCCCCATGCCGCGGCGCCATGCGGGCGAGGTCGGCGCTGCAGACATGCCACCCCGACGAGCGCGGTCCCCGCGAGCAATGAACGGAATGAGGCGAACCAGAGCACCGGGGCATCTCGCAGGCCCCAGTCGATAGCGACAAAGCACGAGCCCCACGCCGCAGTGATTGCGAGCAGACGGGTCGGTCTCGGCCGGGCGAGGACAGTTTCGGTCATGCGGCGCTTCTCAAGATCCGGTCATCGCCGATGGCGGCCTGCACCGCGGCCCGGCGGGTATGAGCGGAGGCCGACGACGTCATCGATCGTTGGGGCGACCGCGCACCGTGTGCGGCGGAGGCGGTAGTGGCCGACTCCCGTTGTGGTCCATGCCGTCGTGGTGGTTCATGCCAGCGTCGGTCTGACCGTCGTGGTTCATCCCGCCGTGGTTCATGCCGCGCATCATCAGGGCCATCATGGCGGTGCAGCCGACCGCGACGAAGATGAAGCTGGCGCCGACGACGCCTGTTGCGACGAGGGCGATGGCGATCACCAGCATCGGGATGCAGCATGCGATCATCATCCAGCCGTGACGGCCGCCGTTCTTTGGCTTCCGGTCTCCGGGGGGCGGAGGCTGGACGGGTTGCGTTGCGCGGTCGATCATGGCGATCCTCGCAGTGACGCCGGGACGTGCCCGAGACGCTGGTAGAGCGGGCAGTGGCCGAGAGCGCCTGTGACAACGAGATCGAGACCGGCGGCGATGAGAAGTACTTCGAGAACGACTGCGAGCGCCGAGCCAGCCGAGAAGAGCAGCACCACCCCGACGATGACGGCCGCGAGGCCAATCGCGACTCGGCCGCCACGCTCGACCGGAGTGATGTTGACGACAAGTCGACGTCGTCCAGAACCTGTGGATTGGGTGGTTGCGTCGCTGTCGGCCGTGCCCGTGCGATGCGTGGTCAGAGGTACGCGGGTATTCATGAGGCAGTCCGTACCGCAGTGGGGTGTCCAGCGTCGTTGGACCGTGACGTCTCCTCTTGCTTGGCTCCGCCGCAGCAACCTGCACTTGCCGGGACCGTCGCGACTGGAGGTGTGTGAACATTTTCGTCCTGTCGAGCGTGGTTGTCGTGAGGATCGTCGTGGTTGCAGCAGCAGCCACCGTGTGTGACAGTCATGTCTCGCTCCTTTTGTCAGCGACCAGAATCGCTTTGGTGTCCTCAATCGTGAACCCGGTCGTGGTCTATGGCATCCGCGCCGGCTACGGATTCCCACTTCGGCGATCCCGTACATGGGGCGTTCGGGGTCGCCAGATCCAACCGGTCTAGTTGCCGATATCCCACGTCACGACCACGGGCTCAGGGAGCCCGTCGATGCTGAGCGTGGCAACGCCTTCGGCGGGGCCAGCTGCACTGAAGCGGAGCTCGCCTTCACGGTGATGCCCGCCCGTACCATCACCTGACCATTCCACCATGGGCCACGGCGTCTCACCGACCACGAGGTGGGCGTCTCGGACCATGTCCTGGTCGAGTTCGACGTCGTGTGTGTCGAAGATGATCTCGAACACGGCGCCGTCGACATCGAGTTGACGCAATTGCAGCTTGACGGTGACCGAGCCAGCCTCGATGGTGCGCTCGACGTCGGAGTTCGTCACGGCACTGTCGGCGGAACTTGTCGCAGACCCGCATCCGCCCAGCACGGGGACAAGCCCGGTAACGACGACCAGACCCAACACGGCTGCACGGTGGGTATGTCGCCTCCAGTCACGTCGGTGATCGGTCAACTCGTTCACGAGTGCGCCAGAGCGGCGGATTCGTGGTTCGGTTTCGGCGCACCGATGTGGTGCAGCCGATGAGCAGCGACCGCGATCCCGATGGCGTTGATTCCGACGCCGACGATCATGAACGGGATGCGGTACTCGATGAGAAAAGTCGCTGCGCCGGTCGCCCCGATGAAGGGTGCGAGTTCGGCGATGTGGTGGGCGCAGCAAGCAACCATGCCAGCAGTCGAGGACCCAACCCCAGCGCCACCGGCCAGCGCAGCCGAGCGCTGGAGACGGTAGCGGCGGCGAAGCTCACTGACCAGGGCGACCTGCACTCCGAACCCGCCCAAGATCACCGCCAAGTAGTACCAATCGAGGCCGGCCTGATCGACGACGTGTTGAAACGAGCCAGACGCCGCCCAAACGACGCCGACGTAGAAGAGCGCCAACAAGGCGGTCGCAATCGCTGCTGTGCGTACACTTCGGCCGCTCACTGAGCTGAACCGGACTTGATGAGTGGAGTCGTCGCTACAGAGGGCGAGGTCGCGTCAGCGGGCAAGTGGGTCGGGGCCGCTACAGGCAGTTTGATTCGTTTGAGCATGACGGCGTTCACAGCGACGATGATGCTGGAACCCGACATCGACAGGGCAGCGATCTCGGGGCGCAGCACCAGTCCGAACGCCGGCTCGAACACTCCTGCGGCGATGGGCAGCGCAATGACGTTGTAGCCGACGGCCCAGCCCAGGTTCTGACGCATCTTGCGCAGTGTTCCTCGGCCGATTTGGAGCGCGACCGGGACATCGAGGGGATCGGATCGCATCAAAACGAGATCGGCAGTCTCGATCGCGACGTCGGTGCCAGCACCGATCGCAATGCCGATGTCGGCTTGAGCGAGGGCGGGCGCATCGTTCACACCGTCGCCGACCATCGCGACCTTGCGACCCTGTGCTTGCAGCTCGGCGATCTTGGCCGATTTGTCGCCGGGCAAGACTTCGGCAATCACGGTGTCGACGCCGAGCATCCCTGCGATCCGCTTCGCGGTGGCCTCATTGTCGCCGGTGAGCATCACCACTTCGATGTCGAGAGCTCGCAGCGCCGCAACCGCCGCGGCGGCCGTTTCACGTGGCGCGTCGGCCATCGCAATCAGCCCGACGGCTCGTCCGTCCACTGCCACAACGACCGCGGTGCGACCGCTCTCGGCGAGTTGCTGTCGGCGATCGGCGAGCGAGCCGAGGTCGATCTTCTCGCGTTCCATCAGCCGACGGTTGCCAACCGCCACCCGTCGTCCGTTGACGGTTGCGATCGCGCCGTGGCCGGGGACGCTGTCGAAGTCCTCGGCGCGCATTGCCGCTGCGCCTCGGGCCTCGGCGGCGAGCACGACCGCCCTGGCGAGTGGGTGCTCGGATTCGCGTTCGACTGCTGCGACGAGAGCGAGCATGTCGGCTTCGTCGATGCCGTCGGTCACGATGTCGGTGACTTCCGGTTCGCCTTTGGTCAGCGTGCCGGTCTTGTCCATCACGACCGTGTCGATCCGTGCAGCCGTCTCGAGTGCCATTGCGTTCTTGAACAACACTCCTCGCTGCGCGCCGAGGCCGGTACCGACCATGATCGCCGTCGGGGTCGCCAAGCCCAACGCGTCGGGGCAGGTAATGACGACCACGGTGATTGCGAACAGCATCGCCTCTCCGACCGAACGGTCAGCCAGCAGATACCACACCGCGAACGTGGCGGCGCCGCCGAGCAAAGCGACGAACACAAGCCAAAATGCGGCCCGATCGGCCAGGCGTTGGCCGGGGGCCTTGGAGTTCTGAGCCTCCTGGACCAGCTTCACGATGTGGGCCAATGCCGTGTCCGCGCCGACTTTGGTCGCGCGGACGCGGAGTGTGCCGGTTGTGTTGAGGGTTGCTCCGATGACCTCGTCGCCGGACGTCTTGTGGACGGGGAGACTCTCGCCGGTCACCATCGATTCGTCGAGATCGCTGTCACCGTCTTCAACGATCCCGTCGACGGCCACCTTCGCTCCCGGGCGGATCAACAAAAGATCGCCGACTGCGACTTCTGCAGTCGGTATCTCGACCTCTTTGTCGTCTCGCAGAACGATTGCTTGTGGCGGTGCGAGATCGATGAGGGC
>JANOQU010000647.1:0-11757 GCA_031422355.1 Actinomycetes bacterium | reverse complement strand
GGAGCGTAGAAGCTGATCCGCTCGATGACGTCGCCGTAGCGGCTGTGCAGTTCCGGGGCAATCTGTTCGGGCTCGCCGACGACCGCAAACGTGTTGAGGATCTCGTCGTTGATCAACTCGCCCATCTCGACCCACTTGCCCTGCTTGCTCAGTCCATTCAACTCCTCCTGGAGGCCACCCCAGCCGTGCAGTTCGAGGACTGGGCGATAGGCGGGGGTGGATCCGTAGAAGGCGATCTGCTGACGGGTGCCGGCCGCTGCCTTGGCCAGTTCAGCCGCGTCGGAGCCGGTGACCACAAAGCTCGGCCCGACGATCTCGAAACCTTCCATGGTTTTGCCGGCCTTTGCTCGGCCGCGCTGCAGAGCCGGGAGCGTGACCTCGCGAAGGTAACGCTCTGTGGTGAAGCCATGACAGATGAAACCATCGCAGACCTCGCCGGCGACCTCGGTCATCAATTCCCCGACTCCGGCGAGAAAAATCTTCGGGACGCCGAACTCGCTGAGATCCGAGGCCTCGGGAGCGAAGAATGGGGTCATCAGCGTGTGCTTGTAGAACTCGCCCCGAAATTCGAGTTGCGAACCGTTCAGCCAGCAGTCCCAGATCGCCCGCATCGCCAGGACCATCTCTCGCATACGCGGTGCCGGATGGCTCCATTCCATGCTGAACCGCTTGGTGATGTGCGGCTTGATCTGGCTGCCGAGACCCATGATGAAACGGCCCTTGGAGAAACTCTGTAAGTCCCAGCCGATGTTGGCAAGTGTCATTGGATTTCGCGAGAACGCAACGGCGATCGATGTGCCGAGTTGCAGCGTCGTGGTGTGTTCGGCAGCGAGCAGCAACGGGAAGAACGGGTCGTGACTCGTTTCTGCCGTCCACGCCCCGGTGTAGCCAGCGGCTTCCAACTCCTTGGCCTGAATGCCTGCGTTGTGCAGGTTCGTGCCGACGCCTCCGTCAACTTTCATATTGGTCCCCTTGTGTTGTGCGTGTCACGGTGATTCCCCTTGATCGCGGAGGAACTGCTCGAATTCGGCGCCGAGTTCGTCGGCGGTCGGGATCTGGCTCGCCGTCAGCGGTGACGAAGAACTGCTGGCGTCCACGTGACCGAACGACGTTTCGGTTTGATCCGGCGCCGTGTCGTACATCGATTCCAACTGTCGCACCATCGCGCCGTGCTCTTCGTTCGCGGCTACCAGTTCGTCGAGCCGTTCGCGCTGGATGATCGTCTCCTGGCGGGCGACAGCGGCATCGACGCGAACGCTACCGAACGCCGCCAATCCCGTGAGCAATGAGACCGACGCGGCTGGATAGGCCATCGAGGCAACGTAATGAGGCACCTGAACCCACAGACCCAGTGCATCGATAGCGACGTCGTGAAAGGCGTGCTCGAGCACCGCAGCGACACCAGCAGGTACGTCGACGGAGTTCTTCAACAGCGGCAATGATCGAACCAGTTCGGCCGACGGCGCCGACATCGAGAGGCGGGACTCGCGGGTGTGCGGTGTCGCGAAGGGATATGCGCCGAGTGCCACCATCCGGTGGACGCCGAGGCGTTGGCCGAGGCTCGCGACTTCACGTCCGAATCGTCGCCACGCCATATCAGGCTCTGGTCCCGTCAGCAGCAGAACGTCGCGTCCATCGGCGTCGACACCGGCTTTGACCTCGATGTCGGGCCAGCCGAGTCGCGTATTCACCCCATCACGCAACTCCATCGTTGGTCGCCGGGCGCGGTAATCGATAAAGGAATCGCCATCGAACACGGCTATCGTTTCGGCACCGGTCTCCAGTTCGAGGATTGCCATCGCTGCCGCGGCGGCACCACTCGCATCGATCCATCCGGTCAGCATGACCACAAGGGTCGGTGCCTTCAACGGTACGGCTCGACCGACCAGGGTGTAGGCGTCACTCATGACAAGCGTTCCAGAGCTTCGAGAGCCTTAGTCGCAGCACCGTCCACCTGCAACTTGAACGGCATCAACTCGCCAGGGTCGCGGTGGCCGAGTGCGCCGCCGACATAGCGGGCGTAGACACCCTCCAGGATGCACGCCAACTTCCAATAGGCGAACGCGACGTAGTAGTCGAGTTGAGACAGATCTCGACCACTGATCTGACCATACCGTTGGGCGAGTTCGGCTCTGTTTGCGAATCCAGGCGACGATGTGGAGCCACCTGTCCACGCCGACGCGGCATCGTCCGGGCCCGTCCAATAAACCATCAGGAGGCCGAGGTCGGCCAGCGGATCACCAAGGGTGCAGATCTCCCAATCCAACACAGCGATCACTGTTCCAGACCGATCGACCATGCAGTTGTCGAGCCGGTAATCGCCGTGGACGATGGTCGCTCGGCCCTGCTCGGGGATGTTTTCCAAAAGAGCATCGTGAACGTGGTCGACGACAGCCAGGTCTCGGGTCTTCTGACCGTTCCACTGCTTGTACCACCGGTGCAACTGCCGCGCGATGTAGTCCTCGTGCTTGCCCAGTGTGCTCAGTCCGCTGGCGTCCAGATCCACGTCGTGGATGGCCGACATCGTATCGACGATGGATTCGCTGGCGCGTGCCCGGCCCGTCTCGTCGAGGACCGCCAGCGCCGTAGCGTTGTCGCGGATGACGTAACCATCGACAAAGCCCATCACGTAAAACGGTGCGTCGTTCACCGACAAGTCGTCGCAGAATCCGAGCGCCGGTGCGACGGGAACGGCGGACCGTTGCAGGCCGGAAATGATCCGGTGCTCACGACCCATATCGTGAGCGCTCGCGAGCAGTTGACCGAGCGGCGGCCGCCGAAGAACGAGGCGACGTCCGTCGGCACCGGTGACCGCGAACGTCAGGTTCGAGTGCCCGCCAGCGATCAGATCGAACTGAAACGGCGCAACTGCACCGGCGACATTGGCTTCCAGCCATGCCGAAACGGACGCAACATGGATACCGGGGATGCCGGTCGAACCGGAGATCTCAGCCATTGCAAGCACACGGTATCCGCCGATGCTGCCGTATCCTTCACTGCTCGCATGCGCATCGAACGTGACCTCTCCCGCCTCAACGACCCTTACGATCTGATCGTCATCGGTGGTGGTATCACCGGCGTCTGCGTCGCCAGAGAGGCGGCTGGCAGAGGCCTTCGAACGATGCTGATCGAGAAGGGCGATTTCGGCGGCGGCACGAGCAGTGCCACCACCAAGTATTTGCACGGCGGCATTCGCTACCTCGAGACATACGAGTTCCGTGTCGTGCGCGAAAGCCTGCGCGAGAGGCGCGTGCTCGCACTGGCGGCACCGCACCTTGTCGAGCAGAAGCGGTTCCTGATGCCTGCTTGGAAGTGGAGCGAACCGTCGACGCCGCTTATTGGCGCAGGCGTCGCGCTGTACTCGGTGCTTGGTTTCGATGCGAACAAGAACGCACCGGATTCGTTGCGGATTCCGCGTCCTCGATGGCTGAATCGCAAGAACCTGCTCGATGCTGTGCCGTGGCTGGACCCCGAAGAATTGCAAGGGGCATTTGCATACCACGACACGCTCAACCTCCATCCGGAACGGCTGTTGTTGGCGTTTCTGAAATCCGCAGTGACGTCTGGTGCAACGGCTCTCAACCACGTTGAGGCCACAGGTTTCGTCACATCCCCAGGCCGGGGTACCGCGTCGTCAGAGAGCAAGGGCGGATCGGATCTCACGGTCGAGGGCGTTCAGATGCGGGACACGTTGACCGGCGATCGATTCGAAGTCCGTGCCCGAGCGGTCGTGAACGCCGGTGGGCCGTGGATGGATCTGGTCCTTGCTACCCTCGGAAAGCCACTCGGCGTGAAGGTCAATCGCTCCAAAGGTGTCCACCTGCTGACGAAGCCGATCGGCGGGCCAGGCGTCGTCACGGACACGGTCTTCGCTCGTGCTCGTAGCGGCAAACATGTCATCGTTTCGCCGTGGATGGGCCGCTCGTTCATCGGCCCGACGGACACGCCGGAATCCGCCGCCCCCGACGACACCCGGGTGGATCACACGGATGTCGAACTGATCATGGAGACGGTCAACTCGACGCTTGCGGACGGCGTGCCACGCTTGACCGAGGGTGACATCGAGGCGACGACGGTCGGTATCCGCCCACTCGTCGTCGATGAGGGTAAAGACAGCTATCACACCAGCCGGCGCCACGAGTTGTACGACCACGGTCCGTCGGGTGTTCACCACCTGTGGTCCATCGGTGGCGGCAAGTGGACCACCGGCCGGGCTCTCGGCGAGGAGGCCGTCGAGACGATGCTCGACTCCGACGCTCTGCAAGGCTGTTCACCTCGTCGTTTCGATAGCAGTCGGGTCGCCGCAGGAGGCGCGTTCGCCTGGGCCGAGGACGCTGAGCCGTACCTCCGAGAAGCCGCCAGGAGCCGACCGAATCTTGGCCTGCCAGCCGATGTGCGATTGCATCTCGCCCGGCTCTACGGGACCGAACACGATCGACTGCTCGACCTGATCGACCATGACCCTGTGCTCGCACGGCGAGTTTCAGAACGCGATGGGATGCTCGACATTGCGGCCCAGGTCGTGTTTGCGGTGACCGACGAAGGGGCCAGGACCCTCAGTGACATCATCGACCGCAGGCTTGTCCTCGGAACGCTTGGCCGCGTGACCGACACAGAGATTCGGCTGGTTGCCTCCGTCGCCGGTCCAGTTCTTGGATGGTCGAGCGAGACCTGCGCGACTGCCGTGACTGACGAGTCCAAAAGGCGAGGGGCGATCGAAGCGCTGTGGAGGTCTCCGGCCACCGCGTGAGATGCGGCGTGGGGCATTTATGAAGCGTTGCCGGCGGCCGATATCGTTCGGCAGATGGCATTTGACGTCACGGACGCAACATTTCAGACCGAGGTCGTCGATCGATCTTCCGACGTTGTGGTCATCGTGGACCTTTGGGCGCCATGGTGTGGCCCGTGCACCACGATCGGACCGATTCTCGAACGGACGACCAGTGCGTCGGGTGGCAAGGTCGTGCTGGCCAAGGTCAATGTCGACGAGAATCCCGGCATCTCAAAAGCTTTCCAGGTTCAGTCGATTCCTGCGGTGTACGCACTCCGCGACGGGCAAGTCGTCGACGGATTCGTCGGAGCACAACCGGAGCACATGATTCAGCAGTTCGTCGACGCATTGATGCCTTCGTCGACCGAGAACGAAGTCGCGTTACTCATCGCCAACGGCGACGAAGCCAGTCTGCGAGCGGCACTGGACATCGAACCGGGTCACGAAGATGCGATCATCGCACTTGGCGAACTGCTCGTCGCAGCAGGGTCGGGCGAGGAAGCCTTGGCGCTGTTGGCCCGAATTCCCGAATCCGACCGAACTCGAAAGGTCGCGGCGGCCGCCCGACTCAGCCAGAAGCCCATCGACGACTACGACGCCCAACTCACAGCGCTGCTCGAGACCGTGAAGACCGACGACGAAGCCAGGCAGGAGTTCGTAGACATCCTTGAACTGATGGGAAGCGACGATCCTCGGACGGCCGTGTTCCGAAAGCGCCTCACAGCCCGGCTGTACTGAGGTCTCGCGGTCCCAGAACAGTTGGCGAGCCCGGAAGAGTTAAGGTGACGAGATGCCGATCGAGCGTCGCGAGGGTTTTCGGCTGTGGGTCGATGGTCCTGTGCCCAGGGGCGCCGATGCGTTGACGATCGGTCGTTTCATCATGGTGCGCCGAGGCCACGAGGCGTCCGAGAAGTTGATGCGGCATGAACAGGTCCACGTCCGGCAGTGGCGTCGCTATGGCTACGTTGGATTCAGCGCCCGCTATATCGGTTCGTACCTTTTGTGGCGGAGCCGATTGAAGGGCCACAAAGGTGCCTACTGGCGGATCCCGATGGAGATCGAAGCGGAGTGGATCGCCCGGAGATCACTCGACACGGCCGTCCGTGAGACCGATCAGGCCCAGCCTGCTTCACACTGATCCGACTTCCAAACTGAGTCGCGAAGGTCAGCCAATTTTCGGATCGTGTTGCCCCTAGGGATTTGCTCGGTAGGGTTCCAATCGTCTTCCCCCAGATGTCGTTTGATGCTGCGCGCGTCACCGTCGACGGAGGACTGCTATGGATTCGCTGCCCGATAGACCTGCTCCGACGCGCCCAATCGCAGAGGTGCTCGTCGGGTGGATTCGTTGGTTTGGAGTCGGCCGCTTGGTGCTCACGGCGTGTACGGCCGTCGCCGTCGCATTCGCCGGTTTCTGGCTGCTCCGGGCACCACCGCCTTCGGTCGAGAACACGTTGCCGTTCGCATCGACCACGACGGAAGTCAACAACTCAGCTCCTGTAGCGGAAGACACCGATGGCGTGGATGAGGAGGATGACGAGGCGCCAGCGTCATCCATGACCACGTCCACTCCTGCGATCGTCGTGTACGTCGCCGGAGCGGTCGTTGTGCCAGGCGTGTACGAGTTCCCCCAGGACGCTCGGATCGGGCAAGCGATCGACGCTGCCGGCGGGCTCGACATCGATGCCGACATCGACAACATCAATCTGGCCGGGTTCATGCGCGACGGAGACCGGGTCTACATCCCTCGCGTCGGTATTCCAGTTCCGACGGTGCTCCAGCCCGTCGGCGGCGCTGCAGCCGGCGGGGGAGTGGCGGACGAAGGCTCGGCCGGTCCGCCGCCAACCGCAGCCGAGCCGGTAGATCTGAACCGGGCGTCAGCCGACCAGCTTGACCAGCTACCGGGAATCGGGCCGTCGACGGCGGCAGCCATCGTCGCCCATCGGGAATCGAATGGCCCGTTTGCCTCGGTCGACGAACTGCTCGACGTGCGTGGGATCGGGCCGGCGAAGTTGGACACAATTCGAGATCTGATCGCGGTGTGACGGTCTGTCAGATAAGCGCGCTCCCGATGGCGAACTGCACAACGCCGAGTGCGACGAAGACGCCGACCCACACGCCACCGGCGAGCCAGAGATATTCCCGCCAGAAGTCCCGCCACGCTGCGACCGGTGAGCGAGTGGCCCGGCGGGCGGCGACGAAGCCGATCACCATCCACAGGCACACACTGACCGCGAGGCCGAGGACAACGTTGGACGATCCGCTGGCGAGCGGCACCCCGAAGGCAAGCAATGCCGGCGCTGCAAGCACGGCTGCCGCGAAACCAGCGAGGCCGCGGACCGTGGAGTCATTACCTCGGAGTGCGAGCACGCTGACGCAGCCCAGCACCGCTGGCGGGAGCAACGCCACGAACGCACCCAGTCGGCGGATTCGATACCGGAACGCCAGCGGGCCCTTCGGGACGACCGGGAGCGCGCGATAACCAGCCATGGACACCGTTGGAGCGTACAGAACGGGTAGCGCCCGATGGTGGCAGGACGTCTCCGATGGTCAAGTGGCCGTGATCGTGGTTCACCTCGTCGTGGGCGTGTGGCTGCAGCGGGTGGTGCCGGTGTTCGGTCTCGCTGTTGGATGCCTTGCTCTCTCGCGATGGTCCGGGGCGCGCCCACGATGGTCCGCAGCAGTGTTGATTGGGTTCCTGTTCGGCCTCCTCGGCTCTGGGCTGTCTGTTGCAGCGTGGGACGAAGTCCGGCCGGATCGGCTCGGTCCGTTCGTGGGATGGTCGTGCCTGGTCACGGATCCGACGCCGCGCAACGGATCGGTGGTTGCTGTCTTCGACGTCGAAGGTGAACGCTTCGAGGCATGGGCGAGAGGTTCGCCGCGTCGGCGTTTGACGGATCATCTCGCTGGTGAGTGCGCCCAGATCAGCGCTGATCGGCGGGTCATTTCCGGATCGGCCGCAAGGCGGGCCGCTGTTCGTCACATCGTCGGCGGCCTGCACATCACAGCCATTGGTGAATGGGCCGAGGGGCCACCGATGAGCACTGCGTCAAACCGTGTTCGGCGGCTGTTCGCCGCGGGGGCCGCACGACTGTCGTGGCCGGACCGCGCCCTGTTCGCCGGTCTCGTGATCGGCGATGATCGCGACGAGCCCCAGGAGATGATCGATGGCTTCCGAGCATCAGGGCTCTCGCACCTGACTGCGGTCTCGGGTTCCAACGTCGCGTTCGTGCTCGCGGCCGCAGCACCGCTGCTTCGACGATTGAAACCCTTGGCGCGCTGGATTGCGACGATCGCGGTGATCGGCTGGTTTGTCGCGTTGACTCGATTCGAACCATCGATTCTGCGAGCGGGTGTGATGGCCGGGATTGCCTCGACCGGCTACCTGCTCGGTCGCGAACGACCACCGCGGCGAGTGCTTACCCTTGCGGTCGGGCTGCTGGTCCTCGTCGATCCGCTACTCGTCTGGTCGGTGGGCTTCTGGCTGTCAGTCGCGGCAACCGCCGGAGTGGCGGTGCTGAGCGGTCCCCTCGCGCGTTTGATTCCAGGACCCCACTGGTTGGCGTTGCCGATCGGGGTGACGCTTGGCGCTCAGTTGGCCGTCGCTCCGATCAGCCTGGTCGTGTTCGGATCGTTACCTTTGGTCTCGATCCCGGCGAACCTGTTGGCAGTTCCGGTCGCCGGCGTCGTGATGCTCTACGGATTACCTGCCGGATTGCTTGCTGGAGCGTTGTCTGATCTCGACCTGCTCGGTCGGGTCGGGCGTCCGCTCGGTTTCGTTGTGCAGTTGCCCAGCGCGGCCGGTACACACTGGGTGGCCACGGTTGCGGCTGTTGCGGCCAAGGTCGAACCACCGGCCCCGTGGCCCAATGTCGGCTGGTTCGCCGTGGTTGTCTTCTGCACTGCACGCGCACTGTGCAAGTGTGGGCAGCGTGGCCGTCTACCTGATCACCGGCGACGATGAGTCATTGGTCCATTCGGCCGTGACCGACCTGGTCCATCGTCTTGTCGGCGAAGGCGATCGAACGCTGATGGTTGACGATTTCGGTGGCGAGGAATACGAGCTGCGCGCTGTCGTCGACGCAGCTCAGACGATGCCGTTCCTGACCGACAAACGCGTCGTCGTCGCACGCGACGTCGGTCGCTTCAACGCCGACGACGCTGCGCCACTCGTTGCGTACCTCGGCGATCCCCTTCCGAGCACCGATCTCGTGATGGTCGGCGGTGGTGGTCGGATCATCAAGGCGCTCAGCGACGCCGCCAAGCAGGCGGGCTCGACCACCGTCAACACGGCGCCGCCGACGTCCAAGCGTGACCGTTCGCTCTGGATCGAGGAGCAGGTCGCAGGCGCTGGGCTCCGTCTGGACGCCCAGGCTCTGTCGATGCTCGCGAGTTGGATGGGCGAAGAGGCTGGTCGGCTTGGTGGTGTGCTCGAGACGATCACGTCCGTGTATGGAACTGCCGCAAAACTGTCGGCGGCCGACATCGAGCCGTTCCTCGGCGATTCGGGGTCCGTTCCTCCGTGGGATCTCACGGATGCAATCGATCGAGGCGACACCAGGACGTCGTTGGAACTTCTCGCTCGAATGACACAATCCCGCCATCCACTCCAAGTGATGGCGACCCTGCAGACCCACTACGTCAAGATGCTCAAGATCGATGGTGCCGATGCCAATTCCGAGGCTGCGGTTGCGGCGGTTCTCGGTATCAAGCCCGGATTTCCCGCCCGAAAGGTGCTCGACCAGTACCGACGCCTCGGGGGTACTGGCGTGGCCCGGGCGATCGCGCTGTTGGCCCAGGCAGACCTCGATCTCCGTGGCCTTCGAGACCTCCCTGAAGAGTTGGTGATGGAAGTGCTCGTGGCTCGTCTCAGCCGACTGGCACCGTCGAGTGCCGGCAACCGTCGTCGGTAGACGTTCGTCCGGGTCTCAGCCGATCAGGACCACCAGCGCCGACTCAGCCGGAATTTTTCCGTCGAATGCAGCGAACGGATCGCGTGCAGTTGTGCTCACGAGCACCGTCGATCCTGCGACGTCTGGCAATGAAACGTCGCTCTCGCTGAGATTGAGCACGACCAGGCAGCGTTCACCGTCGAGGCACCGTTCGTAGACGATGGTCTCATCGGTTCGGTCGAACATGGTGAACGATCCGGCCTGCAAGGCCGGATGCTCGCGGCGGACGCGGAGCAGGTCGCGGTACAGGTGAAGAATCGAGTCGGTGTCCTGTTGGAGTGAGCCGACGTTGCGATTGTCGACGTCTGGCGCGAACGGGAGCCATGCGCCGCTGGTCCAACCGTGGTCAGGTTCTGCGGTCCAAGGGATGGGCGCTCGACAGCCGTCGCGTCCGCCCGGATCCACGACTTGATCGGGCGGTACCACTGCGTCGACCAGGCCGAGTTCTTCACCTTGATAGACGAACGGTGTGCCGGGCAGGGTCAACAGCATCACGGCAGCGATCCTGGCCGCGCTCTCGCTGCCCCCATAGCGCTGGCGATGTCGCGGTACGTCGTGGTTGGAGAGCACCCATGTCGGCCACGCGTCGCGTGGTTCGAGATGTGCCAGCGTCGACAGGATTTTGGCGCGCAGGTGCGTCGCCCGCCATGGAGCCCAGAGGAACGAGAAGTTGAACGAGAGGTGGAGTTCGTCGCCGTTGCCGTAGTACTCCGCCATCCGCGCCTCGTCGAGCAGGTACACCTCGCCGACACTCGCCCGATCTCCGTCATAGGAATCGAGCACACGACGGATGGCCCGTAACCGTTCGTGGGTGATCGCAACGTCGTTGAACGGCACGTGTCCGTGTTGCTTGGCGAGTGAGTTGTCGGGGTCGTTGCGGGACAACTCCTTGCCGATCAGGTGGACGACGTCCATTCGGAATCCGTCGATGCCGCGATCCATCCAGAACCGCAGCGTCTCGTGCATTGCCGCTTCGACATCGGGATTGTCCCAGTTGAGATCAGGTTGATGGCGCAGGAACAGGCGCAAGTAGAACTGGTCGCGCACGTCGTCGAATTCCCACGCGCTCTCGCCGGTCGACAACGAGGCCATCCAGTTGTTGGCCGGTTCATCCCTCCAGACGTACCAATCGGCCTTCGGGTTCGTTCGGTCAGCTCTGCTTTCGCAAAACCACGGGTGCTCGACACTGGTGTGATTCGGTACCCAGTCGAGCATCAGACGCATCCCTCGCCCGTGGCAATCGGCAATCAGAGCATCCATGTCGTCGATGGTCCCGAAGGTCGGATCGATATCGCAGTAGTCACTGACGTCGTAGCCGAAATCGGCCATCGGAGAACGGAACACCGGTGACAGCCAGACCACGTCGACACCAAGCCACTGCAGATAGTCGAGCCGTGAGCGAACACCTTCTAGGTCCCCGACTCCATCGAGGTTCGAATCGGCGAAGCTTCGCGGATAGATCTGATAGACCACCGAGGTCTTCCACCACGGCTGCGCCTGCGAGCTGACCGGTATCTGCATACCCGGAATCGTAGGGTGCTCGGTGTATCGTTCGCAGTGTTGCGGGCGGGGGCTCGAAACGCCAGGGGCAGCGTGGCCCCAGCCCTCGCAAGGGGGATCAGGGGAGGTATCCGATGACCGACACGGTCGAACGGAAGTCACCGGTGGAATCGATCAGCCGCGTCGTCGTGCGCTTTGCCGGAGATTCTGGCGACGGCATGCAACTCACCGGTGACCGCTTTACGTCGTCGAGCGCAATCTTCGGCAACGACCTGTCGACCTTGCCCGATTTTCCTGCCGAGATCCGGGCTCCGGCGGGCACTGTCAATGGCGTGTCCAGCTTTCAAGTGCACATCTCGGATCACGACATCACAACGCCGGGAGACGCTCCGAACGTGTTGATCGTGATGAATCCAGCAGCCCTGATGGCCGATATCGGCCGGCTCGAACAGGGTGGGATGCTGATTGTCAACCGCGACTCGTTCGTCGAACGCGACCTGACCAAGGTCGGCTACCTGACCAACCCGCTCGAGGCCG
>JANOQU010000646.1:0-2213 GCA_031422355.1 Actinomycetes bacterium | reverse complement strand
ACCAGGGCAGGTCGATGTTGGCGCGAAGCACTCGAACACCTTCGTCGACGGTGTCGTCGGGAGCATCTGGGGTGTGCAGGCTGAGCACGACCACATCGTGACCGTCTCGCACGAGTGCCCTGGCGAGACCAGCGACGTGGGCGGCAATACCGCCGACCACGAGCGGCGGATATTCCCATGACAGCATCAGAACGCGCACGGGAAGCGACCGTAGCGGTTTCCGGCCTACGCTGGGAACCTCATGTCATCACCATCTGACCCCACCGGCGGTCTCGACTGGCCCGGCCAACTCGATGTGCATCTCTTCAACGAGGGGCGCCACCGGCGATTGTGGGAGTTGCTCGGAGCCCATGTTCTCGACGGGGACGCCGGTGTCCGATTCACGGTGTGGGCGCCGAATGCCCGAGAGGTATGGGTGGTCGGTGAATGGAACCATTGGGGTGAGGGTGTCTCGATGCAGCCAGTGGGCACGAGCGGCATCTGGGCGACGGTGGCCAGCATTGCCCGCCCCGGTCATCGATACAAGTACGCAGTGGTCAGCTCAGCGGGCACAACCATCCTGAAGGCCGACCCGATGGCCCAGCAATCGGAGTGCCCGCCGGAGAACTCCAGCGTCGTGGCCGCCCGCAGCGTCCACACCTGGACCGATGACCAGTGGATGCGCAAACGGAGCAACCACTCAACGTCAGCGTTGCGGATCTACGAGGTCCATATCGGATCATGGCGTTACGGCCTGACCAACTACGTCGAGATCGCCCAGCAACTCGCCGTGCATGTCAGCGCGATGGGCTTCACCCATGTCGAACTGCTTCCCGTCGCAGAGCATCCCTTCGGCGGATCGTGGGGCTATCAGGTCAGCGGTTATTACGCGCCGACCGCCCGGTTCGGAACGCCCGACCAGTTCCGTGAGTTCGTCGACATCATGCACTCACACAACCTGGGCGTCATCCTCGACTGGGTTCCAGCACACTTCCCGAAGGATGAATGGGCACTCTCCAAGTTCGACGGCACAGCCCTGTACGAACACGCCGATCCGCGCCAGGGCGAGCATCCCGATTGGGGCACGCTGGTGTTCAACTTCGAGCGCAACGAGGTGCGTAACTTCCTCACCGCCAATGCGTTGTACTGGATGCAGGAGTTCCACGTTGACGGACTTCGGGTCGATGCCGTTGCTTCGATGCTCTACCTCGACTACAGCCGTGAGCCCGGTCAGTGGATTCCGAATCGGAACGGCGGTCGCGAGAATCTCGGTTCCATTGCACTGCTGCAAGAGGTCAACAGTCTGGTCGGCGCAGAGGTGCCCGGCGCATTGATGATCGCCGAGGAATCCACCTCGTGGCCGAAGGTGACCCATCCGGTCCACGACGGCGGCCTCGGTTTCACCCACAAGTGGAACATGGGCTGGATGCACGACACGCTCGGCTACTTCAATCGCGACACCGTGCACCGCCAGTGGCACCATCACGACCTCACGTTCGGGCTGCTGTACGCGTTCGGCGAGCGATACGTGCTGCCGCTCAGTCACGACGAGGTCGTCCACGGTAAGGGCAGTCTGCTCGGCAAGATGCCGGGCGACGACTGGCAACGGTTCGCCAATCTGAGGGCGTTGTACGGATGGATGTGGGCGCTACCCGGCTCTCCGTTGCTGTTCATGGGGGCAGAGATGGCTCCGTTCACCGAATGGAGTGAGGCAACCGGTCTGCCGTGGCACCTCTACGATCACGCTCCGCATCGAGGAGTGCACGAGTTGGTCACGGCCCTCAACGCAGCCGCAGACGTCGCCATCGAGACGTGGGCCTGCGACGATGACGGTCGCTCATTCGGTTGGCTGGATGCCGACGATGCGCAGCACTCGGTCTACGCGTTCCTGCGTACCGACGTCAACCAACTGGAGTCGGGCACCTTCCGTCAGTTGATCTGCATCGCCAACTTCACGCCGTCTCCGCTGCCCGGCTACCGCGTCGGGGCGCCGCAGTCGGGGGACTGGAACGTCTTGATCGATACCGACGGCCATCGCTTCGGCGGCAGCGGCTATCGCGGCGATGGGGCGACTGTCGCTGCCACCCACGACGTGCCGTGGCAGGGTCAGACGGCGTCTATGGACTCGCATTGTCGCCTCACATCACCGGTCGGCTCGGGACCCGCCTCGCTGCGGCCCAGTTGACCATCGACGAGTCAACCGCAATGGCACTTGCCCAAGATGATGAGCCGGC
>JANOQU010000645.1:0-2719 GCA_031422355.1 Actinomycetes bacterium | reverse complement strand
CGGCTACGCAGGCACTCGACTCGAACCTGGATATGTCGCCGACAACCTGCCATCCACCATTGTCGGGCCCAGGGTCGGTCTGACACGGATCGACCATGTCGTTGGCAACGTCGAAAAGGGTCGGCTTGCGGAGTGGGTCGGCTTCTACTGCGAGGTGTTCGGTTTCGATCAACTGCAGACGTTCGACGACGCGCAGATCCGCACCGAGTACTCCGCGCTGAAGTCGACGGTCGTGTGGGACGGAGCGAAGATCGTGATGCCGATCAACGAGCCGGCCGACGGTCTCAAGAAGAGCCAGATCCAGGAGTACGTCGAGCAGTACGACGGGGCCGGAGTGCAGCACATTGCACTGCGCACCGAGGACATCGTCTCATCCGTTCAAGCGCTGCGCGACCGGGGTGTCCGCTTCATGCGGGTGCCCCACGAGTACTACGTCGATGCCAAGATTCGCCTCGCGGCATTCGACCTGCCATGGGCCGAACTTCAGCGGCTGAACATCTTGGCCGACCAAGACCGCGACGGCTACCTGTTACAGATCTTCACCGAGACGATCACCGATCGGCCAGCGGTGTTCTTCGAGATCATCGAGCGCCGTGGCGCGAAAGGATTCGGGGAAGGGAACTTCAAAGCACTCTTCGAGGCCATCGAGCGCGAGCAGGACCTTCGTGGCAACCTCTGACCGGACTGTCGGCGCCTTGGAGAAAACGCGATGACGTGGGTACCGATCCCGCCGGGGACCGCCTTCTCGATGGCGAACCTGCCGTTCGGAGTCGTTCGGCCGACGGGAGCCGACGACGCGGATCCGAGGGTCGTCGTACGAATCGGCGATCACGTACTCGACCTCGCTGCGGCCGGGATCGAACCCTCGCTGACCGCTCAATCTGCGTTGAACCCCCTGATGGCATCGGGACGTGGCGAGGAGATCCGAATGCGTGCTGCAGACGTGCTGCAGGGCCCGGAGCGCGGCGATTGGCTGCGTCCTGTGGCCGAGTATGAGGTGCTGCTTCCCGTGGTGGTCGGCGACTACGTCGACTTCTATTCGTCACTCGATCACGCGACCAATCTCGGACGGATCCTGCGTCCGAACGATGAGCCGCTACTCGCCAATTGGCGCCAGTTGCCGGTCGGATACCACGGACGCTCGGGGACGGTGGTGGTGAGCGGTACACCCGTAATCCGACCCGACGGTCTCGTCGCTGGTGCCGACGGAATCGGCCGACTTGCACCGACCTCCGCCTTGGATTTCGAGCTGGAGGTCGGATTCCTCGTCCGCGGAGCGCGAGCCTCGCGCATCGCACCGGATGACGCTGACCGGCACATCTTCGGCGCCGTGCTGCTCAACGATTGGTCGGCGCGGGACATTCAGGCGTTCGAGTACCAACCCCTTGGACCCAACCTGGCAAAGAGCTTCATGACGAGCATCTCCCCGTGGGTGGTCACCATGGACGCGATACGGCCATTCCTTGTCGAGTCACCGGTTCAGCTGCCAGCACCCGATCCGTATCTGCGCGCCGAACAGAATTGGGGCCTCGACCTCTCGCTGCAGGTGGACCTCAACGGCGAGCGGATAACCGCGACCAACTTCGACCGCATGTACTGGACATTCGCCCAGCAGTTGGCGCACACCACGGTCAACGGGGCAACCACCGGAGCCGGCGACCTCTTCGGGTCTGGAACGGTCAGCGGGCCGACACCCGACGAACGAGGAAGCATGATCGAGCTCACATGGCGCGGAGCGAAGCCGATCACGCTCGCTGATGGTTCGACACGCTCGTTCCTCGAGGACGGTGACACGGTGATGATGAGCGGCTACTGCGGTGAGAGCTCAGGACCTCGACACGACCGCGTCGGATTCGGAGATCTGATCGGCACCGTCGCATCGTCGAACCTCATGTCTGTTTCGGCAACCAGAAAGGCCGACGATGCCGCACTATCGAGCTGAGGGTGACATTCCCCGCAAGCGACACACAGTCCACCGCGTCGACGACTCGATCGTGTTCGAAGAACTGATCGGTGCTGATGGATTCTCTGGCGCGTCGTCGTTGCTCTACCACCGACACTCTCCGAGCGCGATCGTCGGCGTGGATGCCGTTGACGTCGACACGGCGACGTTCGTTCCGAATCACCCCCTTCGGCCACTCCACTTGCGCACAGACCTGCTGTCGGCCAACGGCTCAGTCGACTGCGTGACGGGCAGACGGGTCCTGCTCGGTAACGCGGACATCGGGATCGCGCATGTCCGCGGGTCGGGGCGCAGCGGCCTCTATCGCAACGTAATCGGCGACGAATTGGTCTATGTGCAAGCTGGATCAGCGACCTTGGAGACCTCCTTCGGCACCCTGAACGTGCGAACCGGCGACTACGTGCTCGTTCCAATGGCGATCGTTCATCGCTGGATTGCGACGTCGACATTGGTGGAGATGCTCGTGCTCAGCGGACGGCGGCACATCAGCATCCCGTCGCGTTACCTCAGCGCCGAAGGTCAGTTGCTGGAAGGCGCGCCGTTCAGCGAGCGCGACCAGCGCGGCCCCACATTTGCGCCGCAATTCAGCGACGACGAGAACGTCGACGTGCTCGTTCGGACGCGCCACGGTATGTCGACACACGTCCACGCGACGCACCCCTTCGACGTGATCGGGTGGGACGGCTGCTTGTATCCGTGGGCGTTGAACATCGAGGACTTCGAGCCGATCGTCGGCCGGATCCACCAGCCGCCGCC
>JANOQU010000644.1:0-8208 GCA_031422355.1 Actinomycetes bacterium | reverse complement strand
GCCACGTCGCGTACGGCGGACTTGGCCCGGTACGTGATCACGTTGGCCACTTGGGCTGCGTGATGGCGACCGTGTTTGGCATACACGTACTGGATCACCTCTTCGCGGCGATCACTTTCGATGTCGATGTCGATGTCGGGTGGACCATCGCGTTCGGGCGACAGGAACCGTTCGAACAGCAGGCCGAGCGACACGGCGTCAGCCTTGGTGATACCGAGCGCATAGCACGCAGCGCTGTTGGCGGCGCTGCCCCGACCCTGACACAAGATGTCAGCCCGCTCGCAGAACTGGACGATGTCCCACACCACCAAGAAGTAGCCGGGGAAACCAAGGCCCTCGATGACGTCGAGTTCGTGGTCGATCGTGCGCCATGCCCTGGCCCGGATCGACAGGTCCTCGCCGACCTGGGGGCGGGCGCCATAGCGGCGAGTGCCTCCCGCTTCGACCAACTGGCGCAGATACTGCATCTCGGTGAGACGAAATCCGTCAGGTCCGGTCGGACAATCGAAGGGTGGCAGATTCGGCGCAACGAGCGACAGATCGAACGCTGCCGCGCGCCCGATCTCGGCGGCCACTGCGACGACACCGGGATACCGTCCGAATCGACGCTTCTGCTCGGTGCCGCTGCGAAGATGCGCCGTCGCTGCGGCCGGCAGCCACGGGTCCATATCGTGCAGACTGCGCCGGGCCCGCACCGCCGACAACGCCGTCGCCAACCGCCGTTGCCGAGGAGTTGCATAGTGCACGTCGTTGGTCGCGATGCAGCAGACATCATGACGGCCGGCGATTTCGGCCAGTGCGTCGTTGCGGGCCGAATCGAGCGGATCTCCGTGATCCCACAACTCCACCACGACCCGGTCGCGGCCGAACAGACCGATCAATCGCTGGAGTTCCCGGGTTGCGGCTGCCGGACCGTCGCGAACGAGAGCGGCAGGGACGATTCCTTGACGACACCCGGTGAGCACCCACCAGGCCTGCTGCTGATCCGCACGGCCGTCACCTGCCGCGACCTCGCTGAACTGATCGAGCGAGAAGCGCGGCGCCCCCTTCTCCCCCGCCAACTGGCCGAGACTGATCGCTCGCGACAACCGCGCATACCCTGACGGCCCATTGGCCAGCACGACGATGTGATGCCCCGGCGGATCGGCGAGACCGGGTTCGTACCTGGTGATGTCGAGGGTGATCTCTGCCCCGAACACCGTTGGCAGACCGACCGCTTTGGCTGCCTCGGCGAAACGTACGACGCCGTAGAGACCGTTCTGATCGGTGAGCGCCAATGCTTCGAGACCCAATCTGGCTGCCTCCTCGGCCAACTGCTCCGGATGGGATGCCCCGCTCAGGAACGAGAAGTTGGACTGGCAGTGCAACTCCGCATACGGCGTGATCGTGCGTTGATCCGGTGTCGTGAGGGGCTGGGTGATGTCGAGATCTGGAGATGGCTCGAACGGCTGACGTTTGCGGGTCCATGCCGGAGCATCGCCACCGGCATTCCAACTCGGACTGCCCGGCGCCCGACCGTTCGAGGTTTTGCCAGTCAGCGTCTGTTCAAGCTCTCGCCACGGCATTGCCGGATTGTTGAAACCCATCATCCCACCATAGCGAACACACGTTCGATTCTTTCCAATGACGCTCTGACGGGCAGCAGCAACCACTGTCCGACAGATCGCTCCCGTTTGGGAGTGATTCGTCGGACAGTGATCGGGCGGGCGAACTGGTTTCGGTAACTGTCCGACAGATCGCTCCCGTTTGGGAGTGATTCGTCGGACAGTGATCAGCGCTGGGCGGGCTGACGCACGCCGGGCCGACACAGGCTCAGCCTGTGAAGTAGCCGTTGACGTCGACGATCACGTGGGTTGGCTGGAAGGCGAACACATCGAGGGCGCCACCAGCAGACAGCTTCAACATCGCACCGTTGGCGATTGGTTCGCTGGCAACGAAGTTGAGTGTCGATGTCGGCGGCAACGCGCCGCCTGCCGGATAGGCGGTCAGGAAACCAGGCGCAGCCTCATCGGCAGCGGTGAGATTGATCGAGATCGCCGCGGCGCCGGGTGGCACGGCCGGCGCCGCGAACCCAACGATTTGAATCGTGCGGATCGCACCGGAGGCCAAGATGCCCGGAGGTTGATTGCGGCTGTCGTAGGCCCGCCCGGTCGCGACCGGAACGAACAAGCCAGTCGCCGAAACTGGCGCGGCAGCGCCGGTGATGTAGCCCGTGACATCGACCACCACGTGCGATGCCGAACTGGTGAACACGCTGACCGTGCCGTCCGCTCCGAGCGGGACGATCACCGAATTGGACGACGCTGAACCAACGACGTAGTTCACCGTCGACGTCGGTGGAGCGGTCCCGGTCGGCTGGGCACGTAGAAAGCCCGGAGTCTGGGCATCGGTGGACGTCACGTTGAGCACCAGCGCCGAGACGCCAACAGTGGGCACGCTTGCGGCAGCCGGAACAATGACGGATTCGCCGGTGGGAACGTGGGGCACCCAACCGGGCGGAACGAGATTGGTCGTGCGCGTATCCAGTGTTCGCACCGGGTCGATCGCGACGAAGCGTCCGGCGGCGACCGTTGATGGAGACGGGGCAAAATAGCCCAGAACATCGACGATGATGTTTCCTCCGGCCACTGAGTAGATCGTGATCTTTCCTTCGGCACCGATCGGCACGATGGCGAAGTTGGGCTTCACCGTCGCAGCCGCAGCAATGTTGATCGTTGACGACGAGCCGAGCGGACTCCGCAGGTGTGGCACAACCTGGATGTAACTCGCAACGGCTGCATCGGTGGACGTGATGTTGACGGCTACCGCTGTGGCCCCGGCCGGCACGACGCCTGCACCGGCGATGGGGAGATCGATGATGCCAGCCGGTGCGAGCTTCCCGATCAGTTGAACCGGGCCGGTCGGGCTCGTTTGACGAGTGTCGAGAATGCGCACCGGCGTCAGTGCCTGATACGTCGACCCAACCGGAGGCGACGTCGTTGGGGTAGACGCCGGTGGTGACGGCAGCCGAATCTGTCCGACCCCGTATTTGTTGTCCGGGCCATCGGGCGCAGACACGGCGCCGTTCGCAGCATTGCGGTCGAACGTGAAGTGTCGAACGGTTGCGGCGAGTGCTGGACCGGGCTGAGCGATACCGGCGTCGAGCAGAAGTGCCGCCATGCCGGCCGCCGTTGGCGATGCGGCCGATGTCCCGTTGAAACACCCCGGGTTGTAGAGCGTGTTGATCAGGCACGACGGCGCCGAGACATCAGGCTTGATCCGACCATCGTTGGTGGGTCCCTGCGACGAATACGGTGCGATGGCCTGCGGACTTCCCGATCCATTGGCCGGGTCGACGGCGCCAACCGCAATCAATTGCGGGTTCCGCGAATCCACGACCGGCTTGGCCGCTGACGACGCCACTTGAGATCGACCGAGTTCGACGAAGCCCGAACCCAACGCGAGTTCGATGATGTCGAGACCACCGACCAAAGAAGTCGAAGCCTTGCGCTTGATCCGGATGTAGGAGATGCCGCCGGCGAACCCGTAGGCGTTATCGACGCACAGGTATTCGTCTGCGCCTTCGAGCGGCGGGGCACCGCCGCTCTGCGATGCATCACTCGCACCAAGGCTCGCCAACTCCGACGCCGGCGGGTTGTACGTCTCGCCGTGGGTCAAGTCGGGGTTCGACGTTGGTTCGAATGCTTCGATGACATAGTCGGTGCGCTGGCCGGGCGGTTTGTCCCAGTCACTCCACCGGACGCCGTCGAACAGGACACATCGGCCGCTGAGACGCAGCAACGTGTCCACTTCTGGACCGTTGTCGAAATCAACGTAACCGCCCGATGCCGAGAGGTCCGCCGACACGACGACACGTACATAGCCGTCGAGCGCGTCGTTGCCGGCCGAGTTGAACCATGTGATGCCACGTGACGCGGCGTAGTCGACGACGGCTGCGAGTGGGCCGGTGCCGTCTCCGGGGCCGTCGTAGGCTGCGCCGAGCGAACGGGTGATGATCGAGACGCCATTCTGCGCGAACCAGTCGATCGCAGCCTTCAGATCGCTGACGGTCGCTGCCGACGCAATGAAGAGTTCCGCCGCCGGGGCCATGTCTCGTACGACTTCCGCGACAGCGACCCCATGCTCGAATCCGTCGCCATCGTTCACGCCGTTGTTGTTGCTCGCCAGGCACAATCCCTCGGCCGCACTGTCGAGGCAGAAGCGGTGAGCGCTGTCGGGTACCGGTCCAGCCTCCTCCGGCTTCCAGAGACCGAGGTCGAAGTAGTCGACGATGCCGACTTTGACGGAACCGTCGATACCAGCGGCCTGCCAGGCCATGGCATTCGTGATCTCGACGTTCTGGCCGACTGTGACCCCAAATCCCGGCCCAATCTCAGCCCGAGCACGCGGTTGCGTCGGGGGACGGCCGACGACCTGTGGCGAGCGGAGGAATCCGACTCCGTCCAGGAGCGCAAGGTCATCGACACGTTGGGCAGGAACGAGCGCTTGGACGATCTCGCCGTCGACCCCGCCGGTGACGGTGCCACCGAGAATCGCGACTGCCCCGCTCACGGTCGCCGACTGTTCGGAGAAAATTTCGACCGCTACCAGCATTGCGCCCTTGTCGTCGGCAATGCGTTCGGTGACCGTTTCACGCAGGTCCGGATCCGCGAGCATCAGATCAGAATCGGAAGGCAGAACAGGGACTCGGGTGGCGGATCCGACGCTGGTTGACGGTGCAGCAGAGGCACTCCCAACACAAGCCACGCCCACCATCGCGAACACTGTCGTGATGCCGATGACCCGGGTTCGACTCATGAATTTGTCACCCACCATGCGAAAATCTAGCTCGCAGGGATATGAGCGCGCCCGTCAGTCCAGCGTCGGACACCAAAATCGCTTCATCCCATTCGAACCAACGAACGGCCTGGCTCTCTCCCGGAGGTGGACACGGTTCAGCGTCGCTGGCAACAAGCACATAGCGAAGGTCGAGGTGGGTGTGTCCGCGAGGGCCAGGATGCACATCGACGTGAACGAGTTCCGGGCCACCCGTCGGGTGAACCGCGGCGATCCCCGTCTCCTCGATGGTCTCGCGGCGCGCCGCATCCCACGGCATCTCTCCGGCGTCGATGTGTCCACCTGGCTGGAGCCAGATCCCCAACCGCTTGTGGAGATGAAGCAGGACACCTCTCGGGCCGACGACGATCGCTGAGCCAGTCACATGGATCGGAGATGCATCCTCGGCGAATGGATCGAGCAGGTGGTCGAAGTGTTCGATGAAGGCTTGCAGCGACGCGATCTCTCGCTCGTCGACAGCGACCCTGGCCGCGACCCTGGCCGCGACGGCCGACCTGATCTGGTCACGAACGAGCACGAGCCCACCGTATCGACGACCGTCGACTCCCCCGCCTTCATCAACCCGACACTCCCGTCCCAGATCCCATACTCTGAGTTTCTGGAATTCATCAAGATCACCAACCCTGACATCGTCAAGAAACTTCCTTGAGATATGGCTACATCGCGCCGATACAAGAGTGTCCAACAGGGCCGAACCGCCACAAACGGTACGGGCCTCTACGAAACGGCGGAAGACACCCCTATGGCCGAGCCCGATGCACAACTCGCACCCAGAGTGCTGATCGCTGTCGGCGACGCGCTCTTGCGGCGCGTGGCATCGACGGGTTTGCGTGATCGCGGATTCTCCGTGAGCGCCACGAACGAGGAGTCAGCGGCGATGGTGCTGGCCCGGTCGTTCGCCCCCGATGTCATCCTTGTCGACCTGCTGCTGCACGGCCCGACAGGCGGAACCCTGTTCGACGCCCTGCGTGGCACGGCCGATTGCTACCTCGTCGGTCTGGCCCCAGCAGATTCGGAATCCGATCGGATCCGGGCCCTGCGTGCAGGCGCTGACGACGCCGTCTCACTGCCGATTTCAGCCGAAGAACTTGCGGCACGGTGCCAGGCGCTGCTGCGTCGACCGCGCCAACTCCATGCTCGTTGGGATCCAATGGCCGCGTCGATGGTTCGCATCGGACCACTGCAGGTCGACCTCGGCCGCAAGGAACTTCGCGTTCGTGGCCACGACGTCCAAGTCACCCGAATCGAGTTCGCCCTCTTCGAGCAACTCTGCCGCAAGCCGGCGGAGGTGTGCTCTCGAGTGCACCTCCTCGAGCAGGTGTGGGGACCGAACTGGGTTGGCGACACTCACGTCGTCGATGTGCACCTGTCGAACCTGCGACGGAAACTGCAACGGCATGCCCCCGAATTGCGATTCATCCATACGGTGCGTGGTATCGGATTCCGGCTCAGCAACGACCTGCTGCGCGCAGAGCGCGACCGTCGCGGCGACGACGCGCTCGCTGTTGCGACAGCCTGATCACGCCAGCCAATGGCCAGGGAATTCGCCAAGATGGCCAGCAGCACGGCCAAGGCGTTCTGACTCGTTCCGACAGTCGATGCATTCGCCGAGGTGTACCTCGATCTGAGCGGCTTGCTCACTGTCGCACATACCGAGTGCGTAGACCCCGAGCTCTAAATCGTTGCCGCCGCACTGCGGCCTCCGCGAGACCAGGAAGTCTGTGTAGTGCAGTCGCACGACGGTCAGGTCTGGCTGCACTCGGACGGCGATGACGTCGCATCGCTGTCCAACCAACCACAGACCGTCGCCACCGTTGGATGGTGGAATCATCTCGGCGAATGGCGAGACGCGCATGGTCGGGCTCTCGAGCTGACAGATGAGGTCGGCGCCATCGATCCATAGCCGCAGCCGAGCCGGACCAGATCGATCATCGACGATCCTGCTGGCGTCTGTCGCAAGCAGGTGGACCGCAGAGGTCAGGTCATCGACCCGATTGGCGGCCATCGCTACTGATCGGGCGAAGGAGTCGACAAATCGGACGACCTGCGCAACATCGGCCACACCGAAAATCGAGATCTGTTCAGAGCGCGGCGGGTATGGAGCGAGCGCTCCGGCGCGGATTTGGAGGTGATGCTCGAGCGGTGAGAATTCAGGACTCGCCGCGATTTGCGAATCACGCACGATCTCAGGATGGGTCCGGCGGGCTGCCGCAATGACATCGGGGGCGAGCACGGAGACGTCGTACGGGCACAACATCTGCAGCGGTGAGTCAGCGAAGGCAACGTTGCACGCAGCCTCCACACACGTCCATTCAGCAATCTCCACAGCACTGCGCCCGGCCCAGACCGGTTCACCCGCGACTCGCATCGGCCGTCCGTCCGCGGTGCCGTCTCGGACCGTGTCGATGTAGTTGGAAAGGGTGTGCGAGGGGAACGTATAGAGGTCGCTCGAATCGAGCAGGTCGAAACCCTGGCTCGTGCCGAGCTGCTCACGCAGCGTCTCGCCGATCGAATTCCTGACGACCACCACCACTCGTTCGTCGGCATCGATTCCACTGCGAACAAACGGAACCAGTCCTGCGAGCAGCTCGGCATCGGTGCGGTGGAACAAAGCTCGGTGGGTATACACGGCGGTCGCCACTGCTCACATCCTCTGCGGGTGACGGTCAGCCAGGTCGACACGCCGCGCAAATCGTACCGCGACGCAGTCTTCGGCGCGAAGCACTCGAAGAGGTTTGGAGCTGGGCCGCGACGGGTAAAGGATGCGAAACCAAGCTGTCCCGCGGCTCAACGCCGCGTCACGCAGCGCAAGGGTCTGGAAGGCGCCTCGATGACAATGACGGCAACGATGGACCATTGGTCATTGGTCGACGTCGGCGAAGACGGTCCTGCTGCGCCAACGGCGATGGCACCGGCAGATTTGAACGCCCTCGTTGCCAGCTATGCACCAAGACTTCGCCGGACCGCGCGCTTGGTGACTGGGTCGGACCACGCTGCCCAGGACGTGACGCAAGAGGTCTTCCTGCGGGTCTGGAAGAGCGGCGGTTACGACTCCACCCGTGGTTCACTCGAGGCATGGCTACAGGTGATGACCCGCCACATCGCTGTCGATTGGGTCCGCCGCGAAGCCGCACATCGGCGCCGACTGACTCTTGTTGGTGCAATCCATACCGCGACTACGCCTGTTGTCGACGAGACGGTCGTTGCCCGCAGCCAAGCGGTGCGTGTTCGCGCTGCGGTCGCGCGCTTGCCAGCCATCGAACGCGAAGCCGTCTCACTCGCCTACTTCGGCGGATTGAGCTACCGCCAAGTCGCCGAGCAACTCGGCCTTGCCGAAGGCACCGTCAAATCACAAATCCGTCGCGCCCTGAC
>JANOQU010000643.1:0-2380 GCA_031422355.1 Actinomycetes bacterium | reverse complement strand
CGGTGACGTGGGATCTTTTCGAATACCTCGCCCGCAACCTGATCGACGAGCAGGTGGTGCTCGTGGGCACCTACCGAGCCAACGAGGTCGCCAGCCACCCGAGCCAACGGGGTCGGTTGGCTGAGCTCAGCCGGCTGCCGGCGGCGAAACGAATCCACCTGGAAGGGCTGGACCGCGACGAGATCGAGCAGCGGGTCGCCTCGCTGCTCGGCGGGACGGCACCGAGCGCGCTCGTCGACCAGGTGGCCGCGCGCGGTCGCGGCAATCCGTTTTTCACGAGTCAACTCGTCGCTGCGCACCTGTCGGGCGAGACCATTCCGATCGTGCTCTCCGATTTGATCTCGGCCGAGATCGCCGATCTCGACGACCGAGCACGAATGGTTTTGAGTGCGGTCGCAACAATCGGCAGCGAGGCCACCCACGAATTGGTCGCGGCGGTCATCGAGCTGTCGGATCGCGACGTGGAAGCGGCACTACGGACCCTGATCGACGCACGGATGGTCGTCGTCGACAACGGGGCCTACCGGTTCCGTCACCCTCTGCTCGGCGAGGTCGTGTACGCAGACTTGCTTCCGCCGCAACGAGCACGCCTGCACCGCAGCATCGCCGCAACACTCGCAAAGCAGCCAGCAGATGAATTGAGCCGAGCGGACCGCGCGGGTGAGCTTGCATTTCACCTCGACCGCGCAGGCGACATCGAGGGCGCCTTCTCGGCGCTGCTCGCTGCCGCCGATGCCGCCGAGATGGTGGCCCCGGCGGCTGCGTTCGGCCATCTCGAACGTGCCTTCGAGTTGTGGGATTCGGTTGGAGCGCTCTCTGCGGGTTTTAATCTTGCTCACCGCTTGTGGCAGGCCGCCGACATCGCAACGTCCACCGTCGGCAACGAACGAGCCGTGCAGTTGGCGCGAGCTGCATCCAAGCAAGGGCCGCCTCCGCTCGGCGCCGCCTGGGGCCACGAGCGTCTCGGCCGCTACCTCTGGGCCTCCGGTCGGCTGCACGAAGGTAACGAAGAGTTTGCCCTGGCGGTGGCGACGCTAGGAAATGACGATGACCCCAACGCCGCACCGGTCTACGCCGGCCTGGCGCAGGCCGAGGCGCTCGCAGGGCGCGACGCTGGAGCAGAACACTGGTGCGGAAAGGTCTTCGAACTCGTTCATTCACCCGGCGATAACCCTGTCGCATGGAGCATGGCAAGCCGGGCGCTTGGCATCGTCCGGAGCAATCGGGGCGACCCAGCAAAAGCGGTCGAGCTTTGTCGAGCAGCCGTGGCCGCTGCACCGAACGCGCAGAACAGGGCGCTCGCAGGGCTGTACCTGTGCGTCACTCTCGGCGACGCCGGCGAGTACGCAGCCGAGCTCGGCACCGCTCAGGACGCAGTTGCCGAAGGACACCTCACCGGCCTCGATCGCGGCAACGGTTGCTACTTCGACTCGCTCGCTGCGGATGCGCTCGTCCGTCTCGGCCGTTGGACCGAGGTCACTTCCGTGCTCGCACGCCACCCGCTTCCCAACACGCTGCCGGTCGGTCGACTTCAACTCGCTCGAGTGAAGGCGGCATTGGCGGCACGATGTGGCGACACGGGCGAAGCACTCGCCCAGCTCTCGATTGCGCATCAGTTGTCGATTGACGGCTGGCACGCAATCCTCCGCGACGCCGTGACCGCTGATGTCCAACTCGCGCTCGGCAACTGGGACGAGGCGCTGCAGGCAGCCGAGAGAGGTTGGGCTGCGACCGGTACGACTTCGGTGTTGTGGTCGGCAAGATTCGCGATGTTCGGGGTGGTTGCCGAGGTGGAGCGAACACTCGACCAACGGGCCCGTCGCGAGACGGTCGACGTCGACGTCGACGCCACGATAATCCGCCTACAGGAACGGCTCGACGCCGTTCGCTCGTTCGCCGACAGTGTGGAGGGCGGCGCGCAGCGCGACACGGCGGCACACCTCGCCCAGGCGGCTGCGAGCCTGACGCGCCTCACCGTCTCGGATTTAGCTGCATGGGGGGAAGCCGTCGCACGCTGGGGAGAACTCGGTGATCGTTGGCCGATGGCAGCAGCGCTCCTGCGTGAAGCCGAGGCAGCGGCATTGGTCGGCGCAGCTGACCGAGCCGCGACCTCGCTGCGGCGAGCGCACGCGATCGCGTCCGAGCTTGGAGCAATTCCCCTGTTGGCCGAGATCGACGCCGTCTCTAGCCGCACGCGGGTCAGCATCGAACCTCCTACCCGTGTCGTTCTCGACGAGAGCTCTGTTGAGCGCCTGGGTCTCACGCCGCGCGAGCGGGAGGTGTTGGCCCTGGTTGCGATCGGCCGTACCAACCGTCAGATCGGTGAGGAGCTGTACGTGTCGGACAAGACGGCCAGCGTGCACGTGTCGAACATCCTGCG
>JANOQU010000642.1:0-3470 GCA_031422355.1 Actinomycetes bacterium | reverse complement strand
CGTTCTGAACAATCTGCACATCGTCGCATGCGGTGTCGGTGACAACTGGCTGCCCGGGGTAGCTGATCGTAGAGGTCGCACAGTTGGACAGCGTTGTGCCCGCGGCGGCGGTGACCGTGCCTGAAACCCCCAATTGGATATATTTTTCCGGCGGCAGCGCCGTGACGCTCGCCGAGACCGAGACCACGATCTTGCCGGCCTGGCCGATGTATGTAGGGGCGACAGGGTTGACGAACTGCTGCGTGGAGTTGTCGTCGTAGGTGACGGTCAAGGTGGTGGGGTTGTAGTACTGGTAGTTGGCATCGACAAGTACCAGGTGCAAAGCGTTGAAGCCTGACGGAATCGGGTCGGTGATCACTGCATCGACCGGTACGTTCGAGGTGTTGGTCAAGCCGATCGAGTAACCGAGGTTTGTGTTGGGCTGGGTGATGTCGACACCGGCACTCTTAACAAGCCCGGCATCAAGGACAGGCGTACCGACGAAGACCACCGTGGTGACCGGATCCGACGCAGTGAGCGGGGTACCGCCGCCGAGTGGAATGCCCGTCACTGTTGCCGTGTTCGTAAACGTGTCGCCGTTCACGGCCGTCAACGGTATGCGGTAGGTGACGCTGTACGGGTCGTAGGGCTTCGGCAAGGAGACCGACGGCCAGGTGACGGTATGGGTGAATGCGTCGTAGGTGCAGGCCTGGCTACAGCTCACGAATGTGACCTCAGGCGGCAGAGCATCCGTGGTGACCGCCTGAACCGAGAGGCCACCCTGGGCAGTGGTGGGATTGCTCTGATTGTTGGAGCTGTCGATCGTGTAGGTGACGAGACCACCCGGGCTCGAGGTAGCGGGACCGTTCTTGTCGATCGCCAGCGCCGGGGCGGCGAGGAGCACATTGCTGGTCGAGCCGGTTGCTGTGGTTCCCGGCTCGGCCGTGGTCGTCGTAGCGACAGTCATCGACTGGGTGCCGGGGATCGTGTAGTAGTTCTGCGTCGGCCAGTTCATCGCGAAGTTCTGTGCGACCCCGCCAAGGGCGTTGGGCCAAGTCAGCACAATCGTGCCGTCGGGCTGCGCTAGAAAGGTGATGCCGGCGGCAATCTGCTGGGGCGTCAACGCGACCGTGGGGTTACCGAACACCGGCTCCCACGCCAGCGGCGCTGGGACAGTGACCACGATGGTGCCACAACCCGTCGGGTTCGAACACTGCGCCTGCACGGTGTAGCCGAGGGGGTCGCCGGAGTACACGCTCGCCTCGGTCGGGCTAATGCTGGTGGTCACATAAGCCGGCGGGGCCGCTTGGGCGCTCTGCACCCCGACCATCACCGATCCAGCAAACATCGCAATAAATCCGAGCAATGCCAACAACTTCTGAAACGTCTTCACGTACGACAACCGATCCGCCGGACTCACCTCAGGCGGGTGAGTTCTACGGTGTTAGAGGTTGTGGGTCTCTAGATATGACGCAGATATCAAGGATTCCGTTCAAAGATCACTCAGAGTGACGCTCGCTGCGGAGCGTTTCGGGCGAAAAGACCACGTCACAGAGTTGGCGGCCACCGGCGTCGGTGCGGCCGTGCGTCGTCCCAGCCGTACAGGACGGATTCGTGGAGGATCGGACCACCCCACGCCGCTCGACGTTCGGCGGCGTTGAGCCTCGCTCGATCCGCAGCTTCGTGCCATTCGGCGTTGACGACTTCGATCTGGCGTTCGACGAGAGCGAACGCTTCGCGAGCGTCGAGTCCGGAGTCGGACGAGCGTTCCACGCACCCGGCCAGGTTGGCCGCCTTGTAGCCGTCCCTTCCGATCTCCATAGCCTGTCGCGTCTCGCCGCCCGACCGCTGCTGCGGGCAGATGTCGAAGGCGGGGGCGAGCGAGACCTGACGACCGTCCCAGATCGCCGCGTGGTTGCGGGCGTGGTCGTCGGTGTTCCCGACGATGATGTTGAAGGTGATGCGGGCGAACAGTTCGCGTGCGTCCTCGACGTCGACCGAAGTTGCCCGGAGGTGGTCGGCGAGTTCGTGGTAGGTGGCCGCCAGCGCTCTCGCGGCTGGTGTGCGCCGACATGAATTCCGGATCGGCGGCGACATCCAAGTCAGAACTCAGATGTGCGAGCCGACAGAAAACCCAGAACGCCATTGAGACCTGCCGTCAGAAAATCAGAAACCGCCGGACATCCGCGGTCTCATGCTTTCGCCGACCGAAGGCGCCCTTGTGAGTGCCGGCGGCGTCGAGGACCTGCACGCCGCCGGCGCCGTCTCAGTGTCAGTCTGGGTCCACCGCAAGAGCGTCCTCGACGCCGCGCTGATCGTGGGGAGCGTCGTTTGCGGTTGAGGTGCCGATTCCTCGGAGAGCGGCGTGAGCGCGGCGCTGGATGTCGCCGTAGCCGCGGAGACTGGCGACATCGAGCGTCTCTTCGAGCATGTCGGTTGCCCGCTGGAGGTCACCGTCGGCGTTGCGGTCGAGCAGCATCAGGGCCCATTCGAGTTGCGTCCACGCGACGAAGAACGGCGCTCGCATCCTCTTGTGCACGGTCAGCGCGACGGCGAAGGAGGCGTCGGCGTCGTCGTACCGTTCGAGGAGGTGCTCGAGGGCGCCGAGAAGGTGCGACACGCTGCCCTGGGCCGTGACGCGCGTGGTCGAGAACTGTTCCCGCCACGGGAGGAGCCGTTCGTGCAGAAGTGCGGCTGATTCATGGTGTTTGGTGAGCGAGACGGCGTCTGCCCACAGCGTGTGACAGGAGAGCCAGACCAAGTCGAGTCGGGCCGGGTAGCCGTCATCGAATTCTTGATCGAGCACAGGTCGTGCTGTCGCCGGGTCGGTGTACCCGAGCGCGTTCGCGTACGCGGCCCGGAACCCAGGGACCAGGGGTTCATCTTGCGCCGCCTCGGCGACCAGCGACACGACCTCTCCCCACCGGCCTTGCATCCAGCGGATGCTCATGAGCTGTGCGCTGTAGAACTGGAAGGCGTTGGCGGCCTCCGCCTCCGGTGCCGCCTCGAGGGCTGTCGTTGCAGCTGTCTCGGCTGCGTCGAGATCACCGTTCAGCGACTCGATCCACGCCCGCTGGCACAGCTCGTTCCACACCAACGTCGGTTGTCTGAGTCTGAACACGACTGCACCGGCCGCCTCTGTTGACTGGTCGATCGTGTCGCGGTCGCCGGACTCCAATGCGACGCACCTGCGGTCGTCGTGAATGTGATAGTGAGCGCCGGGGTCAGCGAGTGAGCTCGCGAGAGCTGCCGCCTCCGCGATCCGCTCGCGCCGGATGTCAAGGGTGGACGGCGCAGTGGTCGAGTCGTGGGTGATGAGGAGCGCGTACGCGAGCGCGGACTGGTCGCCCGCACGTCGGGCGACCTCGATCGCCTCGTCGGCAAGCCTGACTCGATCGTCGAACTCGAGTGTGTATCTCGACTCGGCGCACAGTTGGGCCAGCAGCCTGGCGCGCTCGGGGGAGTCGCCGTCGCCGAGTCGCTCGATGGCG
>JANOQU010000641.1:0-8776 GCA_031422355.1 Actinomycetes bacterium | reverse complement strand
GTTCCTCGTCGGTCTCGAGCTCGACTTCCAATCTCTCCGCGGCAAGTACCGCGGCATTCTCACCGTTGCGATCGGCGTCGTCGCGATCCCGGTTGCCGCGGGTTACGTGCTCGGGCCGATCCTGTACGACGCCAAGTTTGCTGCCACTGTCGACGGCGCGCTGACGGGCAAGGCAGGGTTCACGCTGATGATCGGTGCGATGCTTGCCGTGACCGCGTTTCCGGTCGCGGCACGGATCCTCCAGGAAAAAGGGGTCGCCAAGACTCAGATGGGTGCCATCGGCATCGCAGCCGCGGCCGTCGTGACCATCTTGATGTTCTTGCTCGTGGGTGTCGCTCGCGGGGTCGCGACCGATGCTCCGGCGGGCGACCACGTGAAGCGGTTCCTCGGCACCGCGATCTTCCTTGCTGTGATGGCGTTCATCGTCCGGCCCTTATTGGCCCGGTTCTTCAGCGAAGGTCGTATGGGTCCGGCCCTCCACGGCACGCATTTCGCAGTGATCGTCATGGTCGTGCTCGCAAGCGCCTATACGGCGGACCGCATCGGCATCAACGCGCTCATCGGAGGATTCATTGCCGGAGCGGTGATGCCTCGACGAGCGGTACTGACGGCTGGCGTCGACACGCGCCTCGGCGACTTTACGATCGTGATACTGCTTCCGATCTTCCTCGCACTCTCAGGCCTGAACACCGACTTCACCAAGCTCGGCTGGGCGTGGATACCCGGGCTGCTGCTCTTCATCGTGGTCGCAATCGTGACCAAGTGGCTCGGAGGCATCGCGGCAGGCCGCGCCGGTGGCCTGTCGATGGCGGACTCGAACGTGCTCGGCATCTTGATGAACTGTCGCGGTCTGATGGTTCTCGTCGTTGCCCTGATCGCGCTGCAGGCCGGCGTGATCACACCGCAAATGCAGGTCGGTGCGGTGCTGATGGCGCTCGTCACGACGGCGATGACCGGTCCGCTCGTCGACAAGTATTTGCCCAAGGCCGCTCCGCTGCCGTCAGTTGCCGCAACTCAAGACTGACGCCTTTTGCGGCGAGCCACTGTCGGCGATATTGAGTCACCACTTCCCGAGGATGCGGCCACCGCGGAAACGGTAGCGAATGTTGAACATCCGGATCGGCCCCTCGATGAACAGCCACATCAACAACCACGACGTACCGACATGGACCGCAAAGGTCACCTTGGTCACGCCCACTGCTGAGTCTGGCGCAACCTCGCGCACGACGAACCACGCCACGATTGCTTCCGGGATCACGACCAGCAGCTGAAACATCGAGGGCCAGTCACGCTCCCATCGGAACTGCTGGAGCACGTGGTAAATCGGCTCCCACACGACGATTCCCAGCACCAGCACCACCGCCAGCGCCGTGAACATGACCGGGTACAACTCGCGGGCGGCCGATTGCCACCCGAGGTCGCCGCGCTGGGCCGGCAGCACGGGCGTGATGATCAATGTCCAAGGTATGCCGATCACGAGGATCAGGAAGATGCGGGTTTGGATACGGCCACTGAAAGTCGGGGTCACGAGTCGTCCTTGTCGCTTGCTGTGATTGTCAACGCGTTCTCGCGTCAGATGATCTTGTGGCGGAACGATTTCCACCAGTGACGCAGTGCTCTGGCGCCACCGATGCGTTCGCCGAATCCGGCCTCCGCGAGGTCGTCGCCGATCCTGAGTGCGGTGTACTGCATGCCGAGGAACGAGTCCACACCGGCGTAGTATCCGCCTTGAGTAGCGGCGCCCGATGCGTAGATCCGGCCAGAGCCGTTGCGCGTGCCGCGAATCTCGAAGGTCCGCTCGACGTCGAGGCGGTTGAGGACGTTGCGGCCGGCGCCGCTGTGCTGCAACAGATCCGCGAGAACGCGGTGCTCGGCAAGGTCAGCTTCGAGTCCGGTGCAATCGATGACCACGTCGGCTTCGATGAAGCCCTCGCCGCCACTCTTTTGACGAAGACGCGTGCCGACCCGACCAGACGCTGTCGGCGCGACATCGATCACCTCGCCTTGGAAGGTCTGGTACCAACCCTCTGTCCGCGCCCGCGCCATCTGTTTCAGCCACAGCTTGCGGTGAGGCGTGTGCGTGCCGCCGACGGCGCGGTAGAGCTCGGCGCGCTGGTCGCCTTCGAGCTCGGAGAATTTGTCGCGCAGCTGGCCGCCCCAGGATCCCTTGGGAACGTTGAACCCCTGGAACGCGAAGCCGCTCGCTCCCTTGCGCCGCGCCGGACCGTACTTGGCGTTCTTTCCGTCGATGTAGGTGCGAAAGATGTGAACGATCGTTGTCTGAGCGCCGTGGTTCCAGCGATCCTCCATCAGTCGTTGCAGAACCCGAGACGCAACGATCCCGCCGCCGCGAACCAACACCGTGCCCGGGCGGGCTTGCAAGCCCTGGTAGACGTGCTCATGCGGCTCGTACGCGTTCACGATGCGGGCGACGTCGTGGTACTTCTGACGGTACTCCTGCAGGTCGGGAAGGAACCGCAATCCGGGATAGCCGACGGAGATGTGCACATACTGGGCCCGATAGGCGACGCGTTTCGTCGGCGTCGTGTTCGGCGCTGGCGTGAGGATCACGAAGTATCCGCCGCCGACGCGCTTGCGCACCATGCGGACTTGACCGTACGTCACCATTTCCTCCCATCTGACTCGGTGCGCTTCCTTTTCGATCCCCTCGAACACGGTTGCGGCCCGCGGTGTCCAATAGTCGGTGAAGATTGGCTCGACGAGCACGCTCCACAGCGCGGCGACGTTCTTGTCCTGGCGACTCTCGCGCCATGCGTAGCTCGGAAACGCCCAGAGGTTGTCGGGCATCCCGGTCGAGTCGCTGCGCAAGCGCTCTTGCCGAGGGATCTGCGAAACGCGCGTCAGGTACTCGTATGTCTGCCATGGCGTCTCGATGTTGGTGAGCACCTTGATGCGATCGGTCGACACTCCAGCGACCCGAAGGAAGTCGACCATGATGAACGAGCCGATGCCACCGCCGATCGTGACGAACTGCACATCCACGATCGGGATGCCGGCTTGGGTCACCATCTCGTCGGTCCACGTGCTCGTGTTGATCAGCGAATCGTTGAGATCTCCAGGTTGGGTGCGTTCCGGCGGATCTGGCAACTCGATCACGCTGCTCGGCACACGGATCACTTCCGTCACGGTGTCCCCCTGTCATCCAATGGTTCCGTCATCCGAATGCCTTTCGCCTCCGGCACGACCGTCACGTCCGCATCCGTCCGTTACTACCGTCCCGATAGCTGACAATAGCAAGGTATTGGCCAGGCCTATCGCTGCACCCGTTCTCGACCCGTCACGAGCGCAGGCGTCGTCACCTCGAGGTCGTGCCACCAAGTTCGCGATGTCGTGCCTGGCACACAATCGCACACCGAGAGGCAGATTCCGGTGGCACGTTTCACGCCCTTGTTCCTGAAGCGTGCCAAGGGGTGGAACGCTGCAGGACCAAGGGCGCGGTTTGTGCCAAATTGCGGAACAGACCCCTCTGGGACGTACCTCAGATCGCTTGAGTTTTCCCCGGCGCGCCGGTTGAATCGACAAGTCACCCGGTCGAGTCGAACTTCGAAGCCAACCCAGCTGACGCGCGAAATGTGGCCCGGTACTGCGTCGACCGCTCCCGACTCACACAGGTCCAGATCACGCGGCCGAACCGACTGGCCAGGAGGGCCTTGTGCGTGATTCTCATTCGCGCCCGAAGAAGGTGCGGTGGTTCACGGCGTCCATCTTGGCGCCTGGTTCGATCGAGTAGGTGAGCGTTGCAAGCAGGCGGGTCGTTGATCCCTCGACGGTGGTGACGCGGTGAACCGTACGGCTCCCCCGAAAAGGCAACAGGGTTCCATCGGTCTGGCGCATGGACCGCACGCCCGATCGGTCGCCGTCAACAACCCGTTTGACGGCGTCGAAGGCAAGATCATCAGGTCCGCGCAAGAACGGGACGTACTCGAACGCCGCACCTGCGTCGGCCGCGCGAAGCATCAGCGTGACCGTGAACGTTGAGTTGTCGAAGTGCCAACCGAGGTTGGTGCCCGGCGCGTAAAAGAGCACGTTGATCGGGGCGAGCGGGTCGTCGTAGGCAAACAGCGCATCCAGCCCCAGCGCATCGACGACGAAGTCGATCATCTGTGGATCTCGGTAGAGACCTTCGAGGTCGTCGACATCGCTGAGATGGTCGTAGCCGAGCGTCGCCGATGTGGTCACCTGCTTGGCATTTCGCGGATGATCATCGGCAAAATCCGGATCATCGTTCATGAGGTAGACGTTGTGTCGTTTGACGGCATGGAATGCGAGGTGGTCCAACGGGTCGATGCGCGCGACGATGCGTCGAACGGCATCGGGCAGAAGGAACCCTTCGAGCACGCAGACGCCGTCGTCGGCCAACTCTCGCCGAGCATGCTGAACCAATTCGCGACACCGGTCACCTTCGGGGTGATCGATCGGGTAACGGCCGAGATCCACGGAGTCACGCAGCAGCATCGGCCAGTTCTACCACTCTGAATCTTGAAAGCTGGTTGCCGCCCACGACGGGTAACGTCGCGATCGAATGACTGAGTTCACCCATATCCATCACAACTGGTCGGCCGCGGCATTCTTCGATCTCGACCGCACGCTCATCAGCGGATCATCGGCGTTCGTGTTCGGCGTCTCGGCATGGCGAGCGAAGATGCTTCCGTCGAGTCAGTTCGCGAAGGACGCCGTCAGCGCGCTGGCATTCAAATTGCGCGGCGACCACGGCGGGGACGTGGCCGACGGGGTGCGCAGTCGAATCCTCGGTGCGGTCAAAGGGATCGAACAGGACAGCTTGATCGGACTCAACGAGGCCATCGTTCCCAAGTTGCTGGGCAAGGTCCGCCCGGAATCCAAGCAACTGCTCGAGCGTCACCGGCGCCAGGGCCGGGCCACATACATCATCTCGGCATCGCCCAAGGAGTTGGTCGAGCCGCTCGCCAAAGCACTCGGTATGACCGACGGGATCGGAACGGTTTCTGAGGTGGTCGACGGCGCATACACCGGCGAACTGGTTGGTCCGTTCTGTTACGGCGAAGGCAAGGTGGAGGCCATCAAGCAGATCGCTGTGTGGGAGGGCTTCGATCTCAGCCAATGCTTCGCGTACTCCGACTCGATCAGCGATCTCCCGATGCTCGAGGCCGTCGGACATCCCGTCGCAGTCAATCCAGATAGCCGGCTGAACAACATCGCTCTCACGCGCGGCTGGCCAATCGTCACCTTCGCCCGCAAGACCAAAGCGGTGATTCGACGCACCACGGCCACCGCCGGCACCGTTGCGCTTGCGGCCGGCTCGTTCACCGCAGGCTGGAAGTTGGCCAACCGCCATCGTTGACGCCACGCTGCCGAACGACGACTCGCCGGGGCCATCCAGCCATGCAGCCGCGCTCTTCGATCGTTGCGGCTCCGCAGTCTTTGCCTCGCTATGTCGAGTCACCAGCGCCGATCGACCACTCTCGCTGGCTCTGCTGCGTGACACGTTCGTCTCCAACGCCCATCCCAGCAGCGGTGGAAACTGCCACGATTTGATCCTCGCTGCGCACCGCCGCTACCTGGATCGCACCACGAATCCGGCGATCCAAGCCATCTCGGTTGCACTTGAGACCCAGTGGATCACAACCGGTCGCAGCGTTGCTCTGGCGCGCATTGCCGAACTGACTCCCAGACAACGCGCCGCGCTGAACCTGCATCTCGTCGAGGGTGTTCACCTCGACGAGGTCTCGGCACTGCTGTCGCTGACTCACGCAGAGACGGCGTCACTCATCAACTCCGCGACGTCGATGATGCTGGTCGACGTCAGCGAAGTTGCTGCGATCTTCGCTCACGCAGAACTCTGGCTCGGAGACGAGGAGCGCGAATCGGTGCGGGCGGCGCTCGAGACGCGGCACGGTCGACCAGGCGATTCGGACGACCGACATGGCCCCCGAGGCACGCGGGTGACGGCCGGCAAGGCCGTCACCGCCGTTGCGATCGGCGCAATGCTTGCGGTCGGCGTGCGATGGGCGCAGAGTCCGGGTACGTCGAACTCGGACCAGTCGTCGGCCGATGCATCGCCAGGGTCCACAGTGCCGGTTGTGGACGCGACGTCCCAGTCGGACAATCCTCCCGCCGTCGTCACCGAAGGAGCTTTTGTTCAGGATTCGGACGACTCCTCGCCTCCGATCGTCATCACGGACGTTGGCGACGGCTTGTCGGCGGCCGAGCTGATCGTGATGGGCAGTGGCCTCACCGACCCGATGGTCGTGGTCCCCGACCAGATCGTCGTCTACTCCGACGGCAGGCTGGGGATGTCATGGACGGGCCCGTGTAACCGGCCGGCCCTCGCCGCAGCGGTCACCAATACCGTGGCTGGTGCGATCATCGAGCTGACGACGGGCGCTTTCCCAGTGGTCAGTTGCCTCGGCATGCCCGATCGCTGGACTGCGGTCATCGACACGACCACGCCGCGTTCACAAGGCGTCGTACGGGCTGTCGATTCTGATGGAAAGGTCGTGATCACCGGGTACACCTTCGTCAACACCGAGTCGGAACAGATTCGCCAATACCGTCCGGGCGCCGGTTACCGCAGCGCTCTCGTCGACGACGCCGGCCAGCCGTGGGTATATGGCAGTGGATGCTCGACGGTCCAACAAGCGATCGACGCACCCGGTGGCGTTCTGTACTCTGTCCGCACCGACACAGTCGACCCCCAGCAGTTGTCGACGGGCGACGCGTCCGTATGCCAAGCCCTTGCGCAACGGCCAGCGCTGTCCGGCCCGAATCTCGCCGTCTTTCCGCAGCCACCCTACGATTCTGATCGTGCCATCGTGGCGACGCCCACCGCTTGCGATGGGCCTGCCGGTTCACCCACGGAGATGTCGGGCCAAATGGGCGCTGATCCGGTGACGACATTCCCGGTGCCGACTGCGGACTTATCTGACGGCGACTGGTCGACATGGGATGGCTGTCTCGTGCGCAGCGACGTGATCAGTTCACAGTCCGAGTTCCCTCGTTGCGTCGGTGCGGAGGTGCGGACTGTCACGTTCGCGGTTCCGATCGGTGAGCGGATGACGACCGATCGGGAGACCGTGACGTTCGTTCGCGACCCCAGCGGCGTCGTCAACGGCCGGCGCCCGCCATTTCTGTCCTACTCGGTTCCACCATCGGACCTCGTGGACACCGGCCTTCGATTTGGGGACCAACAATTGCTGGTCTCACCTCGCGCGCAGCAGGCGATCTACGTTCGCGTCGGCGGTCCCAACGTCATTGTCGAACGATGGCCGCCGCTGATCGACGAGATGATCTGCTCCTGAGGGTTATATCGACGGCGGGGGCAGGGGTGCCTTCTCGACGAAGTGCAACTGCTGCAGGGCCATCAGGTCCTGAAACTGCTTCTCCATCCCGTTCGGCGAGCCGTCCAAGAACATGACGTTGCCCTTACCGTGTTCGGCGACGTGGCGGATGGATTCCGTCCACATGCTGAACAGGATCAGGGTGGAATCGACATGGTTCGCTTCCATCTCGCGGGCCGCTTGCGCAAGGCCTCTCGCGACTTCCTCACGGAATAAAGCGACGCCTTGACCGCGTAGTTGCGCGGCGGTGCGCTCCGCCTCGGCAGCGATACGGATCGCCGTACCGTCGGCCTCTGCCTCCTTGGTCTTGCGGATCAGGAGCGCATCGCCTTCATTGGTGGCGGCGGCTTTGAGGTTGTTGGAGGCAACGACCTGAGCCATCGACGTGGTGATTGCCTGGTCGAAGGTGATGTCGTTGAGTTGGAGGTCGATCAAGTGGTAGCCCCACGTCTCGAGCGTGACATCGAGGTTTTCCTTAACCTCTTTCACGATCTCGCCACGCAGACCGAGAATCTCGGCCTGACGCATCGTTGCGACGAAACCGCGGGTGCTGCCCTCGACGCTGCGAACCATTGCGGTGAGGAAGTCCTTTTCGCTGACGAACTTGAACGCCACGTTTTTGACGGTGGCTTCGTCCTCTGCAATCACGCTGTACACCATCATCGCGGTGAAGTAGACGTTGGCCTGGTCTTGGGTAATCGCCTGGAACTGCAGCTCCACGGCCCGGTTCTGGATACTGATCCGGCGGAATATCCGCTCGATGAACGGGATCAAGAAGTTGAGGCCCGCTCGACGAACGGAACGGAACTTGCCGAACACGGTGGTCACGGCAACAGTCCCCTGCTGCACCGTCTTGACCGACGACAGGATCAGCAACAGAAAGACGAATCCGGCGACGATGAAGATGATCGTGTTCGTAGCGATGGCAAGCATGGGCAGAGCATATTGCATCGCTCGAACCGTTCGATTCGCTTGCAAAATCACTCCTGCCGTGACGCCCTCGTGCAAGGTCCGGCGTCGAAGCGGCAGCTGTCCTTCGGTACTGTGCGAGATGCGACTCGACCGACCCCGAATCGAACCAACCGTGCCAGCGGATTGGGACGATGACGCCCGCCTGCAACTCGAAGCGATCGAGCGAAATGGCGGTCGAGTCCTCAACATCTTCCGCACCCTCGCCCATCACCCGAAGCTGCTCAAACGATGGGGCGTGTTCGGTAACCACGTGCTGTCCGGGTCGACCCTTCCTGCCCGGGAGCGAGAACTGGTCATCTTGCGTACCGGCTACCTGTGCGCGTCGGGCTACGAATGGGCCCAGCACGTTGCGATCGGTCGCCGCTGCGGCGTCAGCGACGACGAAATTCGGGGGCTTGCGATCGGGCCGGCAGCGGCCGGTTGGAGTGTCGACGATCGGTCATTACTGGTGGCCACTGACGAACTCG
>JANOQU010000640.1:0-4488 GCA_031422355.1 Actinomycetes bacterium | reverse complement strand
ACCCCAGATGCTCCCGACGACACGATCGACGACGGTGTTCGGGTCCTTCGCGCCAACATCGATCTGCCCTGGTTGCCCGACGACAACCTGGTCGCCCAAATGGCATCGGCCAACCACCAACTGACACAACTGATCGCGCGTCTCGGCGACTGGCGACCCGACGTCGTGCATGCCCACGACTGGCTCGTGGCCTGGTCCGGCGACACGATCGCCAAGATCTGGGACGTCCCGCTCGTTGCGACCGTTCACGCCACTGAGCGCGGCCGCCATGGCGGCCACGTTCCGTTCGGCATGCCAGCTGCGATCAACTCGCTCGAATGGTGGCTGACCTACCAAGCCGACGAGGTGATCTGCTGTTCGAAGTTCATGGTCCGCGAGGTGGTCACTGGTTTCGAGTTGCCGATCGACAAGGTCCATCTCGTTCCCAATGGCGTCGATCTTGGCCTCTGGGACACGGCAGTGGTTGGTGGTGAGCGCGAACCGTTGGTGGTTGCGTGGGGGCGGGTTCAGTACGAAAAAGGCTTCCAGGTGTTGGCCCGTGCGGTCGGAGCACTGCGCACCCGGGTTCCGGGAATCCGCTGCGTGATCGCAGGTCGCGGCTCATATCTGGCGGAACTGCAGACCCAGATCGATGTCGAGGGCCTCTCGGACATCGTCACCCTCGCCGGGTTCGTTCCCGATCAGGAACTGCGCGAATTGCTGCGGCGCGCCGGATGCGGAGTGATCCCTTCGCTCTACGAACCATTCGGGATCGTCGCGCTCGAGTCGATGGCGTCGGGTGCCCCGACGATCGTGGCCAAAACGGGTGGACTGGCCGAAATCGTCGCCGGAACCGGCGCCGGACTGCTCTTCGAGCCCGGTGACCACGATGACCTCGCCGACCGGATCGAACAGGTGTTGAACGACACATCTCTCGCCGCAGGCCTCCAATCCACGGCCGCGACGCTGCTCTCAAGTTTCTACACGTGGGATGCGATTGCTGGTTCGACATTGCGGGTTTACACCACGGCACTTTCGGGCAGCATCGAACGCCAACTACCCTCGCAGGATGCGTAGCGTCCGACAGTTCAGCGTTGATCCAGCAGTTCCGACGAGTTTGGCTGGTCTCAACCAACTTGCGAACAATCTCCACTGGTGCTGGGACCCTGAACTGCAACACCTGTTCGCTGGCCTCCACCCCCAGGCGTGGGAGGAATCCGGACATCAACCCCTTGCAATGTTGGGCCGAATCTCACCCACCGAATGGACCGCTCTCGCCAAGGACCCCGATGTCGTCACCGCCGTTGGTGACGCCGTGGCCCGCCTCGACGTCGCACTGACCTCGCCACGATGGTTCCAGACCAAGGCCAACGACACTGGTGCGTCGCCGCTCCAACTGGTCGCATACTTCTCACCCGAGTTCGGCATCAGCGAGACCGTGCCGCAGTATAGCGGCGGCCTCGGAATCCTGGCTGGCGACCACCTCAAGGCTTCGTCGGATCTCGGCATTCCACTCGTTGCGATCGGACTGCTGTACGCAGAGGGTTACTTCCGCCAGAACCTGGATGCTGATGGCTGGCAGCAGGAGCGGTATCCGCTGTTGGACACGGCCGGGATGGCCCTGACGAACACCGGCCATCAGGTCGAGATCGATCTCGCGGGCGAAACGGTGACGGTGTCTGTCTGGCGTGCCGACGTCGGCAGAATTTCGATGTACCTGCTCGAAGCGCCAGGCGTCACCGACCGGCTCTACGGTGGCGACGTCGAGCATCGCCTGCGCCAGGAAATGGTGCTCGGCATCGCAGGGGTCCGCGCGCTGCGCAAGCTTGGACTCGCGCCACAGGTGTTCCATACCAACGAAGGTCACGCCGGCTTCCTCGCCCTGGAGCGGATCCGCGAACTCGTGGCCGTCGGCCTCACATTCGACGAGGCCGTGGAAGCGTCGAGAGCCGGAGGTGTCTTCACCACCCACACCCCGGTGCCGGCCGGCATCGACCGCTTCCCACGGGAGCTGATCGAGAAGTACTTCGGCGGATTCGTCGCTCAGCTCGGTATCTCGTTCAACCAACTGATGGCGATCGGCCAACGCGCCGACGAGCCGGACGAGACCAAGTTCAACATGGCCGTGATGGGCCTGCGCCTCGCGGCTCGGGCCAACGGCGTCGCTGCACTACACGGAGCCGTGAGCCGGGAGATGTTCAACGGGCTCTGGCCAACGGTTCCGGTCGCCGAAGTTCCGATCGGATCGATCACCAATGGCGTGCACGCCCATAGCTGGATCTCACCGGAGATGGACCAGGTTTTGCGTCACGGGGTTCATGGTGTGTGGGACGGCGCCGACGATGAATCATGGGCGAGGGCGTATTCGATCAGCCACGAAGCGGTCTGGTCCGCCCGGTCCGCAGGTCGCACTCGGCTGGTGGAGTACGTGCGCGAACGAATGGGCGACGGCATCCTCGACCCTGACGTGCTGACCATCGGCTTCGCTCGTCGGTTCGCAACGTACAAGCGGGCAACGCTGCTGCTCTCGCGGCCCGAGCGGCTGAAGCGGCTCTTGCTCGATGCCGACCGGCCGGTGCAGTTCGTGTTCGCCGGCAAGGCCCATCCGGCGGATCAACCCGGTAAGGAAATGATTCAGAACATCGAGCGGTTCGCCCGCGAGGAGGATGTCCGCCATCGGTTCGTCTTCCTGCCGGACTACGACATCGCCGTTGCCCGGGTGATGTACCACGGCTGCGATGTCTGGCTGAACAACCCCCGCCGGCCGCAGGAGGCGTGTGGCACGAGTGGGATGAAGGCTGCGCTGAACGGCGCGCTCAACTGCAGCATCCGAGACGGCTGGTGGGACGAATGGAGCGACGGCGAGAACGGTTGGGACATCCTGTCGGCTGACGATGATCCGGACTCCGGCCGCCGCGACCAGCGCGAAGCAATGAGCCTGTTCGGTCTGCTCGAACAGGAGATCGTGCCGCTGTTCTACGGTGATCTCGGCCCGCGGGAGGTGCCCAAGGGTTGGGTCGACAAGATGCTCCACAACTGGGCGACGCTCGGGCCGAAGGTGACTGCATCGCGCATGGTCCGCGATTACGTGACCGAACTGTACGAGCCGGCTGCGGCAGGTGCGACAGCCGTCAATGCGCACGACGCAGCGCCAGCACGAGAGTTGTCGAGTTGGAAGCAGCGGGTGCGCGGTGCGTGGCCGTCGGTGCGAATCGTCAGCCTCGAAACCGATATCGTCCCGGGCCGCGCCGGCGATTTGCGCTCCGTCAGAGCCACGGTGGATCTGGGCGGATTGCAGGCGGGCGACGTGTCCGTCGAGGTGCTGCACGGCCCGATCGACAATCAGGGCAATCTGGTCGACGAGACCGTCGCTCGGTTCCCATTGACTGCCGCCGGCGACGGCATATGGACCGGCGAATACGTGATTGGACGCTCCGGCGCATATGGCCTGACCGCCAGGGTCTTGCCGACCCATCCCCTGCTCGCCAATCCCGTCGAGGTCGGCTTGGTTGCCTGGGCCGACTGAACCTCTCGCATCATTCAGCGGCCGGTAAAAGTTGCCTTGCCCGGACCATCGGCGAGGAAGCTGGCCACACCAATCCTGCTGTCGTCGCTGTGGAAGACCTCGGTGAACAGTCGGCGCTCCAGCAACAAGCCGTCAGCGAGCGTCATCGACAGTCCTTGATCGATCGCCTGTTTCGTCAATGACTGGGCGATGCTGGCACCCTTCGCGACCTCGGCCGCGAGCGCCAACGCCCTGATGTGCAGTTGGTCACCCGCCACGACCTCGTCGGCCAGGCCGATTCGCAGTGCCTCATCGGACTTGACCTGACGACCCGTCAGGCACAGTTCCTTCGCACGGCTCGAACCCACGGTGCGAGCCAATCGTTGGGTGCCACCGCCTCCGGGAATGATGCCGAGCAGAATCTCTGGCTGGCCAAAGACGGCCCGTTCGGCTGCGATCCGGTAGTCGCAGGCAAGCGCCAGTTCACAACCACCGCCCAATGCGTATCCGCTGACCGCCGCGATGACGAATCGCGGAATGTCCGCAACTGCGTCGAGGGCCCGGTGAAAGTCTTCTGTGATCGCCGCTGCCTCATCCGGACCGCCGAATTGGCTGATGTCTGCGCCCGCTGCGAAGATCCGCTCCCCGCCGGTGACGACGACCGCACCGGGCGGATCCTCTGCCAACTGGAGGGCAACCTGAGAGAGCCTGGCCAGCAGTTCTCGGGACAACGCATTCACCTTGGGGTTGTTCAACGTGACCACGGCTACACCGTCGTCACGCCGTTCAAGAGTCACCAGTTCGTCGTTCTCGGCCATACAACGACCCTACTGTCGGCGACTGCTATGCCTCGATCGGATCGAGGAGTTGGTCGGCGGCGGACCACGGGTCGATTCCCCGGGCGAGCATGTCCCCGATCAGTTCGTCCCAGGTCCTGCCACCAGCGAGTGATCGGGCTCGCTGTTGCAACCGACGCACGATGATGTCGTTCATCTCAATTCGCT
>JANOQU010000639.1:0-6021 GCA_031422355.1 Actinomycetes bacterium | reverse complement strand
GGCCACTGCTTCGATCTCGACGCCGCCCTCCTTGGACAACATCAGCATGTGCTTCTTCGCACTCCGATCCAGCGTGAAACTTGCGTAGTACTCCTCCGCGATGTCGCTTGCGTTCTCGACCCAAACCCGCTTGACGACATGGCCCTTGATGTCCATCCCCAAGATGTTGGTCGCATGCTCGCGAGCCTCGGTTGCATCATTGGCTAGCTTGATCCCGCCGGCCTTGCCGCGCCCGCCAACTTGCACCTGGGCCTTGACAACCACTGGATATCCAGCGGCGTCAGCCTGGGCAACGGCTTCGTCCACCGTCATCGCAACACCACCGGCACTCACCGGGATGTCGTAACGGGCGAAGTACTGCTTGCCCTGATATTCGAACAGATCCACAGGTCAATCCTCTCGTAGTCCGAGTTCGGCTCTCAGCCGTCGCGCGCCCCCGACAGTCGTTCGCGCGTGAAGCCAGCCTCACGAGTATCGAACCCTACGCGCACGAGCTCCGCTTCTCACAACCCGCCTTCCGTCGCCTCCGTCATCGCGGTGCAACCGGTGTCGGGAACCGGCACACTGGCAGCGATGCGACGGCCCGAACTCCGCACACCATTCGCCCGTGCGGTTGTGCCCGTCCTGGCCGGCATTGCATTCTTCGGAGTGTTGGCCCTTTTCTTATGGGGCGTCGCGTCGTATATCTCAAACAATGGCGACGAGGCGACGCTTGCGCCGACCACGTACGACATCGGGGGGACCAAGAATCTCTCGCGCATCATTGCCGAGGACGGGCCGATCATCCTGCCTGATCTGTTGCAGGCCAACGGTCGGCGAACGATCGTGCTCGACCACACTGGCAACGATCCGCAGCAGAACTGGGACATCTACATGGCCTACCCGGCCGACCGGGCGCTGGAGTGCAAGGTGGAGCAAATCAAGTTGACCCGAACCTTCATCGATTGTGACGGCCGCACGATCGACGTCGAGGATTTGGCTCGGCCTCCTGCGGGCGTCCTGCCAATCGTCTACCCGAACGGCACGCTCACGCTCGACCTGCTGCCAGCTTCGGCAGAACCGGACACCACCGCGACGTCATAGGACGACAACCGGATTCCTCGGTGAAGCACTCATACTGACAATTTCCAGATGCGATCTCGCTGATCGAGCGAGGTCTGTTCAGACCAGTGCTGGCACCGCCTCGAGCAGGCGGCCGGCGAACTCATGGGCGTTGCGATCGAGATGACGGCGGTTCATCGCGAAACCACCGATCACGTCGGCACCGACGCCGCTGATCACCGAGGTCATCTTGTCCAGGGTCTTGGCAGGGTTCAGCGCGAACGTGCAGAACACCGCTGCCTTCTTGCCGCGCATCGCCGGCAGTTGACTCAATGCGCCGATACCCCACGGGGCCTGGCCAACGACGAACAGCCCGTGGGTCCATGTGCCGACCAGAACGAGGTCTGCGCGTTGGATGCTGGAATGATCGGGCTGGCGAACCTTCGACAAACCAGTGATGCCCCAACCCGCCTGTTGGAGTTCGTTGGCCACCATTTCGGCGGCCTTCCATGTGTTGCCGGTCAGGCTCTCGACAAGAATCGCTGCATTCATGCCTCAGATTCAAACACGTTTCGATGCGTAGGATCGAGAACGTGGCGATCCGGATCAACCTGTCTGCAGGCTTCGGACAGACCCAGACCAACGGCGGCGGTTGGATGCAGTTGGCTCGCGCCGCAGAGGCGATCGGCTACGAGAGCCTTCTCGTTGCCGACCATCTCACGATCGGAGGATCCGCGGCGTTCACAGCGATGGCGTCCGCTGCTGCGGTGACCGAGACGCTGCGCGTCGGCACCTACGTCTTGAACAACGACTTCCGCCATCCAATCACTGTGGCCCATGAGTTCGCCGCGCTCGCTGACCTCAGCGGCGGCCGGGCGACGTTGGGCATCGGCGCCGGGCACATGAAATTCGAGTACGACCAAGCCGGATTCACGTTCGATCCGGCCGGGGTGCGAGTCCAGCGGATGACCGAGTCGGTCGAGATCATCAGTCGCCTGCTCGATGGCGAATCGCTGACTTTTGCCGGTCGCCACTACACCGTCGCCGACCACCAGGTCCGTGAGCCGGGAATGGCTCCCGTGCGGGTTCTGGTCGGCGGCAATGGCACCAAGGTGCTGAGCGCCGCCGGACGATTCGCAGACGTCATTGGATGCACCGGCTTTACGCCGTCGGCGGATGGCTCGGATTCCAATATCAGCCACTTCACCGACGTCGGTCTGGCCGAGCGGATCACGGTTGCCCGAACGGCGGCGGGACCGCGTTGGCCGTTGCCGGTCGACGTTTTGGTTCAGATGGTGATCGTGACGGACCGGGCCGATGTCGAAGTCGATCGGGTTGCGTCACGCTTGGCAATGCCCGTCGAGGCGGTCAAGTCGTCACCGTTCGTACTCATTGGTTCTGCGCCATCGATCGCTGAACGGCTGCGGGAACTGAACGAACGGCTCGGCGTGACGTCGATCACCGTCTTTGCCAACCGCCCCCAGTCGAATCAGACCGAACGCACTATGGAGCCGATCCTGTCCGAACTTGCCTGATGTTGTTGACGAGTTTGGCGTTGTGGGCTCGCCGAGTGCCGTAGATGCCGTCGTGGGTGCTGACGAGGTACGCGGCAAAGCAGCCGACAGCCAGCGGCGCAATCATGCCGCCGCCGAAGAGTTCTGCACCGAGAACGACGCATGCGAGCGGTGTATTCGCGGCCGCTGCAAACACCGCGCAGAGTCCAACAGCCGCGACGAGCGCGGGATCGAGCCCGAGCGGCGTTGCCACCGCTGATCCCAGCGTGGCTCCGACCACGAACAACGGGGTGACCTCTCCGCCGAAGAATCCCGTGCCGACTGCGACAGCCGTGAAGATCAACTTCAAAGCGAAGACCTCGAAACCGAATTGATTGCCGTTGAGAGCTTGTCCGATCAAGGGAAGCGACAGGCCTTGGTAGTCGTGTCCGAACAGGAGCACCAACGCGATGGTTGCGAATCCACCAACGAACGGTCGCAGCGGTGGCCATGAAATCCAACCGGCCATCAGCCGCTTGACCGCGTGTGTCAGCAGCGAAAAGGCAGCGCCGGCGAGACCGAAGAGCACGCCCGCAGTCGACAGTCGAACCAACATCGACGCGTCGACATCGGGGGCGAGCGACGCATACGTGGCATGGCTGCCGCCGAGGATACGAAGGACCCTGTCGCCGACGAATGAAGCGGTCACAGCTGGCGCGATCGCGACCCACCGTCGGCGGCCGAGTGCCTGCACCTCGAGCCCGAACACCGCCCCGGCGAGGGGTACCCCGAACACTGCACCGAACCCACCAGACAATGCCGCGACGAGCATGATTCGACGCTCCGGCGAGGGGAGCCCGAGGGCTCGGCTGAATCCGTCCGTCAGGCTGCCCGACATCTGCAGCGCAGTCCCTTCGCGCCCGACTGACGCACCGAACAGATGTGAAACCCATGTACCGGCGAGAACGAGTGGTGCCATCCGCCGTGGAATCCACGCTGTCGGCTCGTGGACCTGCTCAACCAGGAGCGGGCTGCCCTCCTTCGCACGTCCTCCGTAAGCGTGGTACAACGCACCCAACCCGAGACCGGCGAATGGAAGCAGGACCACCAACCACTGCCGGCCATTCTCACGCCATTCTGTGACTCGATCCAGGCCCTCGAGGAAGACGAACGAACTGACCCCGGCGAGCGTTCCGGACACTGCTCCGAAGATGATCCATCGCAAGACGTTGAGGGCCCACATTGGTTGGACCGCGCCATGGTCTGCGTCATCGCCCCCTCCGTCGTCGGCCTGGTTCACAGCCACTTCCATGCAGCGCTACAACTTCTTGAGCGGCGCCCAGGCCAGGGCGAGGTGCTTGGTACCAACATCACGAAAGCGGATCGTTGCCTCTGCCTTTTCACCGCTGCCTTCGATGTTGATGATCACGCCCTCGCCGAACGACGGATGCTCGACATCGTCGCCAACGCGCAGACCGATTTGCTGGGCATTGGTCGGCTGCGGTCCAAGCCGCTTGCCAGCGGCCAACGCTGCCTCGACCACCCTCTCGCGATGGGCGATCGCCGCCTCACTCGCTTCTTCACCGCTGCGGTCGCTCCATGGCCGGTTGTAACGGCCTCCTGCGGGCTCGCTGGCGCCACGACCGTAGGTGCGACCGGTGGGTGTGGATCCGCCCGTGTAGGTACCGCCATCTCGTTCGCGGTAGCTCTGACGGCCGTAGTTGCTGCGGCCTTTGACATTGCCCTTGTTCTCTTGCAGTTCGGCGGGGATTTCGTCCAGGAAACGCGACGAGGGGTTGTACTGGGTATTGCCGAACAGGCTGCGACTCCACGCATGCGACACGTGCAGCTTGTTGCGAGCGCGGGTGATACCGACATAGGCGAGCCGACGTTCCTCTTCCATTTCGTCGGGGTCGCTCTGGGCGCGGATGTGCGGAAAGATTCCCTCCTCCATTCCGACCAGGAAGACGTACGGGAACTCCAGGCCCTTCGCGGAGTGCAAGGTCATCAACACGACCTTGTTGTCGTCATCGAGATCGTCGGTGTCGGCAACGAGTGACACCTGCTCCATGAACTCGTCGACACGGGTGAACTCCCGCGCCGACCCGATCAACTCACCGATGTTCTCGAGCCGACCGGCGGCCTCGACCGAACTCTCGGCTTCGAGTTCGGCGAGATACCCACTCTGATCCAACGCTGCCTGCAAGACATCGGCAGGCGAGCCGTCGAGCAGATGGGCAAGCGAGTCGAGCAGGTTGACGAACGCCGCGATGCTCCGTCCGGCCACAGCCGAAACGCCCGCTTCATCGGCATGGCGCAAGGCGTCGAGGAAACCGTTGCCCATTTCACGCGCCCACGCGTCGAGCTTGCCAACACTGGTGTCGCCAATACCACGCTTGGGCACATTGAGAATCCGCTTGATACTGACTTCGTCTGCCGGATTGACGACGGCGCGCAGATACGCCATCGCATCCTTGATCTCTCGCCGATCGTAGAACCGGGTGCCGCCAACCACCTTGTATGGAATGCCGAACCGCATCATCGCTTCTTCGATCACCCGACTTTGGGCGTTGGTTCGATAGAAGGTCGCGATCTCTTTCCACATCGTGGCGTGGTTGTCGTGAGCGTCCTGCATGGTGCGGGCCACCCACATTGCCTCATCCCCTTCGTCGTCGGCGTGGTAGCGAGTGATGCCCTCGCCACGCCCGAGTTCGCTCCACAACTCCTTCGCCTTGCGACTTGGGTTGTTCGAGATCACCGCATTCGCGGCGTCGAGAATGATCTGGGTGCTGCGGTAGTTCTGGTTGAGCACGATCGTTGTGACGTCTGGGAACGCATTCTCGAACTGGATGATGTTGCGCAGATCGGCGCCTCGAAAGCGGTACACGCTCTGGTCGCTGTCGCCCACGACCGTCACATTGTGGTGCTCTGCACCCAGTGCCAGCACGATTTCGTTCTGGGCGGTGTTCGTGTCTTGGTATTCGTCGATCAGGACATGCAGAAAACGTTGCTGGTAACTGGCCAGGACATCAGGATGTCTCCGGAAGAGCAGCACCGTATTGGTCAAGAGGTCGTCGAAATCCATCGCACCGGCCTTGAGCAACCGAAGCTGATACTCCTGATAGATCTCGGCGTGCTTGCGATCGATCGGCGTCGAGGCGGTCGTCAGCGCATCGGCTGGGAAAAGCAGTTCGTTCTTCCACTTGCTGATCACGTTGTGCGCGCCGCGTGGCGTGAACCGCTTGGGGTCGAGGTTGAGGTCACGGATGACGTAGCCGGTCAGCCGTTGGGCATCGGCCTGGTCGTAGATGCTGAAGCTGCGCGGGTATCCAAGGACCTCTGCGTTGGCCCGCAGAATTCGAACACACGCGGCGTGAAACGTGCTGACCCACATATTCTTGGCCATCGGGCCGACCAGATGGCCGACACGTTCCTTCATCTCGCCGGCCGCTTTGTTGGTGAAGGTGATCGCGAGGATTCGCTGCGG
>JANOQU010000638.1:0-10491 GCA_031422355.1 Actinomycetes bacterium | reverse complement strand
CCCGCGTCGAACTGGCCGCGGCGTTTCGGTGGGCTGCGCGGTTTGGGATGCACGAAGCGACGGCCAACCACTTCAGCGCCGCGGTCTCAGAAGACGGCACCCAGTTCCTCCTCAACCCAAGGGGCCGCCACTTCTCGAGGATGCGGGCCAGCGAACTGCTCCTACTCAGCGCCCGCGACACGGCCGCCGGATCTGACGGTCGCTACCCGGCAGCCGATCTCACCGCGTGGTACCTCCACTCCCACATTCACCGACATGTGCCCCGCGCCCGCGTGGTCCTGCACACCCACATGCCATATGCAACGACTCTGTGCTGTCTTGCCGACTTCGAGTTCCTCATGCTCGACCAGAATGCCTGCCGGTTCCACAATCGCATCGCGTACGACCGCCACTATGCGGGCATGGCCCTCGACGACACCGAGGGTGAGCGCGTGGCAGCGCTGCTCGGCGAGCGGAACTCAGTGGTGTTCCTCGGCAACCACGGCGTGATCGTCGTCGGCTCCACGGTTGGCGAAGCGTTCGACGAGTTGTACTACCTGGAGCGTGCCTGCGAGTTACAGGTGCTGGCGCTTTCGACCGGCCGGCCGCTCGCACTGATACCGGCCGGTGTGGCAGCACTGGCATGTCAGCAATGGCTCGAGTACCCACAGTTCTCCGAACTGCACTTCAACGAACTCTTAGCGATTCTGAATGAGGAAGACCCGGACTATGCCCGCTGAAGCGCTGACTGGAACTCTGGTTGGAACGATGCCTGAAACGCCCGGCGTCGATTGCGGCGAGCGGTCGCTCGCAGTTCGTTGGGGCGACGGCACGACCAGTCGATTCCACTACATCTGGCTACGCGACAACGCGCCGGAGCTTCTCCACGCTTCGACGCGGCATCGCATCGTCGAGACGTCGTCGATCCCTGACGATGTGCGTCCAACGTCTGCTCACCTCGACGAGCGCGGCGACCTGTGCATCGAATGGTCGTCTGACTCGCTCGTCACCACATTCCCGGCGAGTTGGCTCCTCGACCACGATTACTCCAACGGGGCACGCACCACCCGGAACCCGGTGACCACCTGGACGGCCGAGATGGGCGACGAGCTACCGCGAGCGTCGTATGAGCAGATGATCTCGGATCCACAAACCCGCGCCCGAATACTGAGTGGCTTCCTGCGATTTGGCGTCTGCTTTCTCGACGATGTGCCGTGTGAGCCAGGGACTGTCCTTGATCTTGCGGAGCTCATCAGCGAAGTGCGGGTCACGAGTTGGGGCAAGGTGTTCGATGTCATCTCGCTCGACGACCCGAACTCCGTCGCCTACACGAACCTTCCGCTCGTCGTGCATACAGACGAGGGCTACCGCAATCCCGTGCCGACCGTGCAGCTCCAGCATTTCCTCCGCAACGACGCGGAAGGTGGAGCAGCAACCCTGACCGACGGGTTCCGAGTCGCAGAAGATCTCCGCCGGGTCAACGTGGACGCGTTCAACCGATTGGCTGCGACGACCCTGAGATTCCACATCGCCGACTCCACCACCGATCACGAAGGCTTCGGCCCTGTGATCGAGACCGACCGCGACGGCACGATCACCGGAATCCGCTACTCGAACCATTCGGCCTGCCCATTCATGCTGCCCTTCGAGGAGATGGAGGAGTACTACGCCGCGTACCGACTCTTCGGCGCGATGCGCGAGGACGCTGCGTATCGGCTGCAGGTCCCGATGCCGGCCGGGACGATGTACATCGTCGACAACCGACGAGTCATGCATGGCCGCACCGGATTCACGCGAGGTGGAGCACGCCATCTGCAGAGTTGCTATGTCGAACGCGATGAACTCGCATCACGCTTGGCCGTACTCACCCGCCAGCTTGCGAGCGAGTCCGTTTGATCTGGTGCGCCCCCTGGGGCTCGAACCCAGAACCAATGGATTAAAAGTCCACTGCTCTACCATTGAGCTAGAGGCGCAGGGGGGCGGACCGGAACCCGCGGCGAAAGTGCTGCGAGCGGGTGGTTGGTGCCCCGTTTATCTGAACGGCGAGCATACTGGCCGATTCCGCGGCCCGAGCGGGTCAGTTCATATGAACGAACACGTCAAGCAGGGTCCGGGCGCGTTCGTGCCGCCCCGGTGGGGCGGCGGATCACCGGCCGGGCCGGTCAGGCGGCTGTTTGGCCCGGTTGGGCGTTGGCGATGCGGTCGCGGTGATGCAATGCGGACATCGTGTGTGCTGGGATGTTGGGTGATCTTGATCGCTTGGAGCTGGACCCAATGCTGCTCGCCGGCGGCGACACCACGGATCATTGCCTGACCTGCTTTGGCGAACACATCGAACTGTTCTTGGTTCGATTGGCGAGGTTGAAGCTGTGTTGGTCGATGTGGACGATTTCGGTCGTCTTGCCGGACTTGTCATAGACGGGCACGACCGGGTGCAACCCGAAGTCGTGCACTCAGGTGACATCGCGTCCAGGTCGGCGCGCCGGTTGGGTTTGAGGACCCGGTCACGAAAGCGTGGGGCGGAGCTGGTGTTGGGCATCGGCGCGAACCTCAACCAGGCATCGTCAGCGAACCGCAACTCGAGCCGGCGCCGGCAATGCGCCCTGCGGTGCCCGACACGCAACTCGGTCTCGGCCTGACGCGCAGAGCCGTACACAGAAGAAGCAACCCAGTCGAAATCACGTCGTTGCACAATGAGATGAGAGCCGGGTCCATTCGGCGTCGGGATCGGTGTGGTCTGGTAACCAGAGCTGTTCGAACTCGTCGACGGGGACTGCCCGACCGAACAAGTAGCCTTGGGCGACCGTCGCGCCGAGGTCGCGTAAGGCAGCCGCCTCGAGTTCTGTTTCGACGCCTTCGACGACGACCGTGTGGTGGTGGGCGGCGGCAATGTCGATCACTGCGCGCACGAGCGCGCGGCACTGTTCACGTTGGTCGATCTCGGTGACGAAGCTCCGATCGATTTTGATGACTTCAATCGGCAGTGTGTGGATGAGGCTCAGCGATGAATACCCGGTTCCGAAATCGTCGAGCGCCACGCTGACCCCCAACGCGCGCCGGGCGTGCAGCTTGCTGTCGATTCCGCTCAAGCGGTCCAGCACGGCGGTCTCCGTGAGTTCCAAGCCCACGTCGTCCGGTTGGGCGCCGGCACGACAGATCGCCGCTTCGACATCAGTGACGAAGCTGGAGCTGGCGATCTGGTGGGCAGAGACATTGATCCACATCTTGAAGTCGGCTGGGGTGTTGAGTAGTCGACGCCATCGGGCGCAATCACGCAACGCGATATCGAGCACTTGCTGACCGAGAAGGATGATCAGCTCGCTGGACTCGGCGACGTCGATGAATTCTGCTGGTGCCAACAGACCTCGCGTCGGGTGACACCAACGGACCAACGCCTCCGCTCCGACCAAAGTTCCATCGTTCAAGTTGATGACGGGCTGGTAATGCACAACGAATTGTTCGGAGTTGACGGCCACCCGTAGCTCGCGTGCAACGTCGACACGCCGTGTCGCAACCTCGCGAAGACTCTTCTCAGAGTATTCGACAGCGTTGCCGACGTGCGCCTTGGCTGCCTTGAGCGCGAGACCAGCGTCGCTCAACAATTCGTCGGCCGAATGGGCGGCCGTGACAGCGCGGGCAATCCCGACGCTGACGCCGAGCTGAACTCGGTGGCCTTCGATATCGATCGGCTGGCTGATCGCGTTGACGATGCGCTCGGCGGCCATGTCGATCGTGGCAGAGGCTTCTTCTGACAGGATGGCGAACTCGTCGCCGTTGACCCGGAAGACTTTGTCAGTCGCTCTCACGGTCGCCTTGATGCGCCCGGCAACGATCTCGAGCGCCCTGTCACCGATGGAGTGTCCCAGCGTGGTGTTGATGTCTTTGAAATCGTCGAGATCCAACAAGATCAGTGCGACCTGCCCAGTAGATGCGCGGCGCAGCTGCGCCAACGCTGCGTCGACCTGGAGATGCAGAGCGACCTGGTTGCCGAGCCCGGTCAGCAGGTCATGGTAGGCACGGTGAGTCAGCGTGGCGTTGCGCTGGCGTAGTGACTCGGCCATCTCGTTGAACGACATGGCGAGCGCAGCGATCTCTTTCGGGCCGTTGGCCGCCACGAGCGAACCAACGTGACCGTCGGCGAGTCGACCGGCGCCGACACGGAGCGCTTCGAGCGGCTGGGTGAGATCGCGTGCGAACTTTCGCGTCAGCACGCTGGCAGCGCCCAGACCAAGCACAAGGACGGCGAGAGAGGCCCACAAGGCCCGGCGTTCAACCATGTCCGCACGAACGAACAAGCCGGTCGACGCGGTATCGGCAGTCTCAGCTCCGTCTATCAACTTGGCGGCCATCGAGTCCACAAGTTCGAACGCCCTTTGTGCATGTCTGAGCCTGGCGTAATCGTCGGCGGCGGCGAGGCTCAAGGTCATCTCGGTACGAACCACCGTCCACTCGTCCCGGGCCAGCTGAACTTGGTTGCGTCCGGCGAATTGAACTTGTCCACCCCCGACTTCAGCGAGCGCTGCTTCTGTGGTGGCGATCTTGCGGTCGAGATCCGCCACGAGGAAGTCCCGTGCCGTCGGCGGTCCGAAGGTTGCGTTGGCGAAGGCGAGGTCGGCTTGGTACACAGCCGTGATCGAACGGTAGAACGGATGGCTCACAGAGCGGGCCTGACTCACCGCATCTACCCGCACCCGGCTGGCCACGCCAGCCGCCACGGTCATGCCAGAAAGGACCACGATCGCGACCATCCACACGAGTAACCCGAGCTGCGTAGCTCGTTGAGAGATCGAAGAACTCGGCCGCCCTGGGTGTCTTGGCGAACTCGACCTGTCTCCGCTCACTCCAAGCGACTCGCCGGTCACGTCCTCCACCAATCTCTCGGCATCGTCCTGAAGGTCAGTCATGTGTTCTCACTATTGGCTCTCGTTTGGCGGACCATCAGACAGTGTCAAAGTTCACCTCATGGTCAACTTCATCGCCGAATGCGCCGTAGAGGCCGACTTCCGCGGCACGCTCAATGTTGCGCTCGCGTCCGTCAGCCTCCTCCGGTCGATCTGCGATCACGACAGTGTCTCGACCGGTCGCCTTAGCACGATAGAGCGCAGCATCTGCCTGGCTGAGCAACTCGGCGAGAGTCTGCGCCGCCGAGGTGTCGGTGACGCCGAAGCTTGCGGTGAAGACGGGAGGTCGTGACGAGGTCGCCGCGGCGAATTTCACTCGGAAGTCGTCGAGAATGCTCATCGCCTGGACCGCGGTCGTGTGTTGGAGCAGAATCACGAACTCCTCCCCGCCGTAGCGCGCGACGAGATCGTCGGCGCGGAGATGATGCCGCAACTGATGAGCGAATCGGACGAGCGCGCGGTCGCCCGTCTCGTGACCGTGGGTGTCGTTGATCAGCTTGAAATGATCGAGATCCGCCATGACCAGTGCAAACGGGGTGCCTTGTCGCTGCAGGCTCCTGGCGAACGATTCGAAATTTCGCCGATTCGACAGCCCGGTCAGAGTGTCAGTCGTCGCCTGCAGCGCAGTTCGATCGAACGCCCGCACCGTGCCGATACGCGTCCCCGCAGCGCCGGCCACGCTCATCAATCGCGAGAGCCCTTCGGAGTCGAGGACTGTGCCCACAGGAGCGGTTGTGTGCAACACACCCAAGGAGCGACCCATGAACGACACCGGTACGCATACGGCGGAGCACGGCTCCGCGGACGAGCTGCGCAGATTCGGGCAGGCACTCAGGGCGCTGCTATCAGCAAACGTGGTCGCCGACCCACGCCGAACCGCCACACACGCGAACGGTGACTCAACGACACAACCAGCGGCACCAGCGTTGGGATGCTGCACGCGACGCTCGAGGTGCGCGCGGGAGGAGTCAGCCAGGAGCAACTCCGTCGGACGATCGTCGGACACCGTGACCATCGCTCGGGCGAGAACCCCATATACCCGCTCTTCCGTATCGGCCATCTCGAGGGCCTCAATGAGGTCACGGGCGAACGCGTCCCGGCGGCCCTGCTCAGCTAAACGACGCACCATCTCCTGCATCGCATCGGCAGTCGCATTGAACGCCGCACCGACCTGACCGATCTCGTCTCTTCGACCGTCGTCGACTCGCGCCGCCAGATCGCCCTCCGCCAAGGCGATCGCCGCGTTGGATACTTCCCGCAATCCACGCAGGATCGATCGCACTGTGAACCCCAGTAAGACGACCACGACCCCGAGGCCGACAAGTGATGCGACGACGACGGCGACGACGGCAAGTCGTCGCGCCCGTGCGGTGTCGGCGATCGCTTGTTCTTGACGGTCTTGGAGCTCGGTGAGCAGCGAAGCCAGCTCGGCGTTCAAGTCGTCGAACTGTGCGTCGATCGCTTGAAGTGCGTTTACTGATGCCGGTCCGACTACGCCCGACGCACTGAGGGTCTCGACGGCGTGAACCAACGCATCGGTATCGGTGCGGAACTGTTGAGCGTCGGTCAGCAACTCGGCTGGCGTCCGGCGCAAGATGATGGTCTGCAATCTCTCTAACTCGACGATGGTCTCGCGGAGCTCGTCATCGGCTTCTCGCCGTGCCTCATCCTTCGTGGCGGCGGCAATCTCGTAGGCCTGGCCGCGTAGGAACCCCACCTGCACGTCGCTGCGCAGATAGTGCTCGCGCAGCTCGACGCTGCGATGCTCCTCGCTTGCGAGCCGACCGACATGACCAGCCGTTGTCCACGACACTGCCCCCACGACACTGAAAGCCGCAGCGACGGCGACTGCGACACCCACGAGTTGTCCGCGAACCGATACTCTCCGCCGACGCGTCACGAAGCCGCTCGAACGTCAGTGAAACGCGTCACCGACAGCCAACGGCACTCCGACGCCCGCCTCAGATCAACATCGTCGTCCGTCCGGCCGTTCACTGCGTCCTCCCGTTGGGTGGCTCTCGCCCGTCCCGTATCTGCTGAACCACTATGAGCGTTTTTCGACCGCGCGAACACGCACCTGAGTCCAACGGACAACACGCCCAGACGAAGTGACGATCCATCTAGTTTTGCCGCGCAGCACTGGTTGTGTGTTCGTTTCATACGGCGCGGCTCGCGGCGTACGCCACTTGGCTGGGGAGGCGGTGCCGTGCAGAACGATTCGACTTGACGAGAGTGCGCGACGAAACGCTCTTGGTGCCCTTGGAAGACGAAACACTCGTTCCGGCCGGTCGCGCCGGAAGTTCACCCCGGAGTTCAAGGCCGAGGTGGTCGCGATGGTCGACGCGTCGGGTGGGCAAGTGAAGCACCGACTTGGTTTGGTGCAACGCGGGTTATGGCTTTCCTGCCGTGAGGGCAAGATCTTGTTGGGACGACTCGGCGAAGATGGCCCCCGAAGCTGCCGGGCCAAAATAGGTTGACAAACCCATCCAAGTGATCCCCGATCAACGACAGACCCTGCTCGACGAGCAAGAGGTCCAAACAGCCTCCTCGATCACCGGAATATCGGCAGGTATGTACCGCTGTGTGCGGGTGTCACGCGCAGAGAAACACGGGATCATCAGGCGTCACTTTGCGGTAGACGATTGCCCTCTCGTTGTAGGTGGCGGTCAGTTGCGACTCGTCGGCGGAGAGAACGACAAGCACGGTCAGCACCTCGTATCCGCGCCGCTGCGGGAGCCACTCCGACGGCATCCAACCCGTTGCGCCATTTGCTTCGTCAGTCATCCATGCGAGGCCATGCACGTTGCGGGAAAGGACTCCGACGCCGCAATGCGTGCCGATGTCAAGCGAATAGGTGCGCCCTGTGACGAGCAACTTTGGCGGCTCGGTTATCGGATCGGTACTCGGTACCTGGGTGGGGTCCACGGGCGGAGCTGCAGGCTCGTACGTAGCGGGCAAAGAGCTTTCGGCGGAAGTGCCGACGGAGACGTTGGCTCTCGCTTGGCTCTCCCTCGCTTCGCTACCGCATCCGGAGACGGTCACGCCAACCGCAACAGCGCACACCAGAAGCGTTCTCATGAGCGTTCGACGCAGCAAGTGAACTGTTGGTTCCCCGAGCGCGTCACGCGCAAACAGTGCCCGGTATGGCGCTCGAGCGCAAGGCAATGGAGGGCGCAGATCGTCCCATCTGCGCGTCCCCTACCGCCGAGGTTCCGGGCAGCGCCTCATTGGAAGTTCCCAATAGCTCACGATCACTCGGGAGCGTTCTGTCCCTCCAGCCACGCGACGACGTGTTCCCGTCGCATGAACCGGGCCCATGTGAGCGGCGTGGAATTGAAGTCGTCATCGCGGGCGCCGAGGTCGGCGCCATGATCGACGAGCTTGCGGAGCAGGTCGAGTTCGCCGGCGCCAGCGGCAGCATGTGCTGGCGTACGCCCTGAGACGGAGGGAGCAATGCCATGGTCGAGCAGTTCCTCGACAAGTGCCCATCGCCCGAAGCTGGCTGCCGTGCTCAGCAACGCTGATCCGGTCTTCGCGTCGACAGAAGCGATGTCGGCCAGCAGCGAGTCATCGCCCCGGATCGCCCGTTCGGTCAACGGGTCAGCGCTGATCGGTCGTTGCCACCGATACAGATCACGCAGCATCGAGATCTCTGCGCCGTGGTGGATGAACTCATCGAGCATGTGCAGGACGTAACCGGCTCGAGTGCCGTCGCCGTGCCCACCACCGACAGGACCGATGCAAGCCTCGAGACGCACATCGTCCACCAGGGCGAGGTGCGCATCCCAGCGTGTGTGAGCGCGGTCGAGCTGATCCAATGCGTCGGCTGCGGTCGCCGGCGGTGTGGGGTCGGGCGCGTCCAGTCCAACTGCCTCGCCCTGGGCGGGCACGTCCAGCCATCGCGGCGCACGGTCTTCTCCGTACATGTCGATCAGATGCCAGAGGCGCCAGGCCAACGTCGTGAGGGGCTCGGGGTGAACGATCGGCGCCAACTCGAGAAAGGACGTGCCGTCCCGCCGGTGTCGGATCGACCAACATCCGGGTGCTGGTTCCCAGCGGTACTCCTCCTCGGTGAGGCCGTCGAGCCGCCGCCTGGTGCGCTCCCAAACGGCGTCGGACAGGCGCTTCAGCTCCTCAGTCGCGTGCAGCATGAGGCGAGACTACGCACGTCGCCGCACGAGCCAGAGCGTGATCGTCGGCGGGTGCGTCCGACAGGTTGCTGGACCAGCCCACCACCAGCAGTCCCATGTTCCATCAAACGCCGGTTTCGCTACGCGCCCGATGCGCGTTCTGGGCGGGCATCGATCGCCAATCGAGGTCGGCGTTCTGCGCCCCTTGGATCAGAGTACTTCGAGGCGTTCGAGTCGTTGGTCGGTGAGTTCGGCGATGAGCTCGAAGTCCTTGTCCATGTGGAGCACGGTCAGCTCAGCGAGTTCGGCGGTCGCGGCGATGAGCAGATCGGGGACCGACGGTGCTCGATGATGCCCGCGTTCGGCAAGTGCAAGCTGCAGCTCGAGTGCACGGTCCTCGATCTTCGGGGTCAGGTACTCGACAGGCATCGACGAGATCGGCGGCTCGCCGAGCAGGAGCCGGTGGTCGGTTGCGGACCGCGCCGAGTAGCCAACCTCCAGGCGCGTGAGCGTGGAGATCCGCACCAGTCCGCGCTCGATGCGGCTCGCCCACTCGCCGGGGTCAACCGCTGTACTCAGCCGGACGAGTGCGGACTTGTCGATCAGCCACCCGCTCACGACCACGCGCCGGACATGGCGTCCGGATCGCCGAGGTCGGCGGCCAGCGATGCGACGCGTTCGAGTTGATCGACGGTCACGGGTCCAGAGCCGCCGACGCGTTCGCGCTCGAGCGTTCGGCGCAGGTACTCCGTGCGGGACAACCCGACCCGCTTCGCGCGGGCATCGATCGCTGCGATGACCTCGTCTGGAATGTCTCGAATGAGGATGTCGGTCACGTGCACCACCTTTGATATCACAGGATATCGGACCGTGCAGAACACCGCCCGCCAGCCGCACAGAATGTCCGCGGTCACCCGTGTATTAGGCGATCTGCACCGTGAGTTTCGGCCACAGCAAGGGGTACGCAACGCACGAAGAGTCACCACCCCGGCGTGCGACCAGGGGCGCAACCGATTCGGCCCTCTCACGTAACCGACCGACGGACCAGGCCCACCCCCGTTGGGGGCACAGAGTTTCGCGCCGTCCGCCGAGGCGCAGGGGGGCGGACCGGAACCCGCGGCGAAAGTGCTGCGAGCGGGTGGTTGGTGCCCCGTTTATCTGAACGGCGAGCATACTGGCCGATCACGCGGCCCGAGCGGGCCAGTTCATATGAACGAACACGTTGGACTGTGTCGGGGCGCGTTTGTGCCGCCCCGTGGGGCGGCGGGTCACTGGTCGGGCCGGTCAGGCGGCTGTTTGGCCCGGTGGGGCGTTGGCGATGCGGTCGCGGTGATGCAATGTGGGAATGGCACTCTGATGTGGCCCCGCTTGTGATGGTTTTGGCACTCTGATTTGGCCCCAGTGTGGGTTGTCGTTGGTGGGGGTCCGCGGTGCCGGTTGGGTGTTCGTGGACTCTTGTCTGATGAGCGTGAAGAGGTCCA
>JANOQU010000637.1:0-2356 GCA_031422355.1 Actinomycetes bacterium | reverse complement strand
TGCATCTGCGTACCGAGCACTCCGCTGGTGCCGGGCAACTTCTCGAACGCCCAGCGCGGAATCTTGGTGACGACATAGTCGATACTCGGCTCGAAGCTGGCAGGCGTCATCTTGGTGATGTCGTTCGGAATCTCGTCGAGGGTGTAGCCGATCGCCAACTTTGCAGCGATCTTGGCGATCGGGAAACCCGTGGCCTTCGACGCAAGCGCTGACGAGCGTGAGACCCGCGGGTTCATCTCGATGACGACTTGCTCGCCAGTCAACGGATTGACCGCAAACTGCACGTTCGAACCGCCGGTCTCGACTCCGACCCGACGGATACAGGCCAGCGCAGCATCTCGCATTCGCTGGTACTCGACATCGCTCAGCGTCTGCGCCGGCGCAACCGTGATCGAGTCGCCGGTGTGCACGCCCATCGGATCGAAGTTCTCGATCGAGCAGATGATCACGCAGTTGTCGTTGCGGTCACGCATGACTTCGAGTTCGTATTCTTTCCAGCCAGCGATGCTGGTCTCGATCAGGATCTCCCCGATCGGACTGGCATCGATGCCATTCGCGGCGAGAACGACGAACTCGTCCATCGTCGATGCGATACCGGTGCCTCGACCTCCGAGGATGTAGGCCGGGCGAATAATGCATGGCAACCCGATCGTGGCGATCACTTGTTGAGCTTCGTCGATCGAATGAGCGACACCGCTCTCCGGTACGGAGAGGCCGATCTCAATCATCGCTTGCTTGAACTTGTCACGATCCTCGGCAGTCGCGATTGCTTCCGCGTTTGCTCCGATGAGCTCTGGAGTTCCCGGGACACCGACGAGGCCTCGCTCGAACAATGTCATCGCAATGTTCAGGGCAGTCTGGCCACCCATCGTCGGAAGCACGGCGTCTGGCTTCTCACGCTCGATGATCCGAGCAACGACCTCTGGTGTCAACGGCTCGATGTAGGTGGCGTCGGCGAAGTCGGGATCGGTCATGATCGTCGCCGGGTTCGAGTTGGCGAGAATCACGCGATAGCCCTCGTCGCGCAGGACACGGCACGCCTGGGTGCCGCTGTAGTCGAACTCGCACGCCTGACCGATCACGATCGGCCCACTGCCGATGATCAGGATGCTCTTGATATCTGTCCGCTTCGGCACGACTACGCCACCGTTCCGCTCGATTGACCTCGGACGATCCGCGAAGGATTCGGATGCTCGACAGTTGGAAGCCCACCGATCCGCAGCGGCGTGTCTCGGCGCATGTGCGGTCGCGATCGCCAGTCCCGCGGGTTGGACATCATGTCGTCGAACACTCCGAAGAGATAGTTCGAGTCATGGGGGCCTGGTCCTGCTTCGGGGTGGTACTGCACGCTGAACGCGGCAGCACCCTTGACCCACATTCCCTCGTTGGTGTGGTCGTTCAAGTTGACGTGAGTCACCTCGATCAGGTCGCCCAGGCTGTCTGGATCGACGCAGAAGTTGTGGTTCTGGCTCGTGATCTCCACGTGTCCGCTGGCGAGATGTTGTACGGGATGGTTGCCGCCGTGATGACCAAATGCAAGCTTGTACGTGGTACCCCCAATCGCCCGACTGAGCAGTTGGTGGCCGAGACAGATCCCGAAAATCGGTACGTTGCCGACCAGGTCGCTGATGGCGCGTACTGCATAGTCGACCTCTGCTGGATCGCCGGGCCCGTTGGACAAGAACACACCGGATGGCTCCATCGCAAGAATGTCTGCGGCGGGGGTCGATGCCGGCACGACCGTCACCTCACCCAACGTCGCCAGGTGATCGAGGATCGAAAACTTGATGCCGAAGTCGAAGGCGACGATCCGGTGGCCCGCACCGTTGGCAACGGATCCGACCGTGTACGGCCGGTCCGTCGTCACCTGGGCAACAAGATCGACTCCGTCGGTGCCTGGTTCGGCTGTGGCCGCTGTCTGAAGCATTGCGAGATCGGCCGTACCGAATGCAGCCGGCATTGCTCCGGTGTCACGAAGTAGTCGGGTCAGTCGCCGCGTATCGATACCGGCAATTCCTGCGATCCCGTAACGGCGAAGCATCGCATCGAGATGTTCGTCTGATCGGTAGTTGGACTCTCGGCGAGCGAGGTCCCTCACGATCACGCCTCGGCAGAATGGCCGGCGCGATTCGAAATCGGCCACCGTGGAGCCATAGTTACCGATGTGGGGGTATGTGAAGGTGATGATCTGACCGGCGTAGCTGGGGTCGGTCATGACCTCCTGATATCCACTCAGCACGGTGTTGAAGACCACTTCCCCACTGGAGAATCCCGCCTCGGGGACCGCACCGATCGCCTCGCCCTCGAAGACGCTTCCGTCGGCGAGCACGAGAGCCGCCTGCTGAATACTCACGAA